>JAKSCH010000523.1 GCA_022360695.1 Gemmatimonadota bacterium | reverse complement strand
CTTGGCGAGCGGGCGCCTCACCACTCTCGGTGGTCAAGGGACTTTTGATGCACCACACTAGTTCCAGCGTAGGCCGCGTAGCTGCTCGACATCGAGGTTCCCACCGCTCAGCACGCAGACGACCTTCGTCCCGGGTGGTGCGTCGATCAACCCCGCGAGCAGCGCGGCCACTCCGGACGCCGCCGCCCCTTCCGCGACCAGCTTGGCTCGCGTCATCAGCCACAGCACCGCGTCGAAGATCTCCTCGTCGGGGAGCGTGACGACGTTTTCGACGAAACGGCTCACGATGGAGGCGGTGTTGTCGCCCACGCGCTTCACCCGCAGGCCGTCGATGATGCAGCTCACCTCCTCGAGCGTGACGAGCTCGCCCGATTCGACGCTGCGCTTCATGGCGGGGGCGCCGGATGACTCCACGCCGATCACGCGGATGTCCGGGTTGATCGACCTGAGCGACATCGCGTTGCCCGAGATCAACCCACCGCCACCGATCGGGATCACGGCGAGCTCGACCTCGGGCCAGTCTTCCAGGATCTCGAGACCGAGCGTGCCCTGACCGGCGATCAAGCGGGGGTCGTCGAAAGGGTGGACGTAGGTCAGCCCACGCTCCTCGACGAGCTCGAGAGCTCTCTCGTTGGCTTCGTCCCAGATCGTACCGTGCAGGACGACTTCCGCCCCGTACCCCTCGGTGGCCGCGATCTTCGACTTCGTCGCGTTCTCCGCCATCAAGACGACCGCCGGGATCCCGTACTGCGCGGCCGCGATGGCGACGCCTTGGGAGTGATTTCCGGCCGAAGAGCAGATGATACCGCGTGCCCGCTCTTCTTCTGTCAGATTCGCGATCACGTTGAGCGGTCCCCGCACCTTGTACGATCCCCCGCGCTGAAACAGCTCCGCCTTGAGCCGAACGTCGAATCCCGTCGCTTCGCTCAACGAGCGCGACGTAAGGAGCGGCGTGTGATAGACGTGGGGGGCGACGTTGGCGCGCGCGCGCTCGAAGTCGTCGCGACCGAGCGTCAGGCCGGGGATTTCGACGTGAGGGGACACGGATCTTCCCTGTTGGAAGCCACGGAGTGGCCGCCGCGGCGGCCGGACGCGACCATCCTTGCGCCGCGGATCGCGCTCCGGCAACACTCTCGTCCCGTGACACCCCCGGATGAGGACATCGATATGAGCGTCGCTCCCGAGCCCGGTATCAAGCGTGAGCTCTTCGGGAGCCGCATGGGCTTCGTGCTGGCCGCGGTGGGTTCCGCGGTCGGACTCGGCAACATGTGGCGTTTCCCGTACCAAGCCGCCGAGGGCGGGGGCGCGGCGTTCGTGGCCGCATACGTCCTGATGGTCTTCGTGATCGGGGTTCCGATGATGCTGGCCGAGTTCGCGGCGGGTCGCAGCGCCCGTCGATCGGCGCTCGGGGCGGTGCGCCGGATCGGTGGCGCCCGCTGGATACCTCTCGGTCTGCTGTTCGTCGCGACATCGACGATCATCCTCTCCTACCTCTCGGTGATCACCGGGTGGGCGATCCAGTACGCGACGGACGCGATGTTCGTCGGGTACGCGGCCGATGCGGGCGCTCGCTACGCCGAGGTCGCCTCCGGCGGACCGGCGATCGCGCTCCACCTGCTGTCGGTCGCGATCACGGTGGGTATCGTCGTGTTCGGGGTTCGGCGCGGCATCGAAAAGGCGAGCCTGGTGTTGATGCCCACGCTGTTCCTTCTCTTGATCGGGCTGGCCGTATGGGCGTCCACGCTCCCCGGCGCCGGTCGGGGGTACGCGTTCTACTTGACCCCTTCGCTGTCCGACGTGCTCGATCCCGCCGTGCTCCAGGGCGCGACGGCTCAGGCGTTCTACTCACTGAGCGTCGGCATGGGGATCATGATCACGTACTCGTCGTACCTCCCGAAGGAGACGAACCTCAACCGCGAAGCGTCGATCATCGCGCTGTCGGATTTCTCGGTCGCGTTCATCGCGGGGCTGGTCGTGTTCCCGATCGTGTTCGCGCTGGGGCTCTCGGAGCAGATCGGCGACAGCACGATGGGTGCGCTGTTCATCTCTCTGCCGAGCGCGTTTTCGGAGATGGGCGCCGTCGGTCGCTGGGTGGGGAGCGCCTTCTTCCTCGCCCTCCTCGTCGCCGCCATCACCTCGGCCGTCTCGCTTCTCGAGGTGAGCGCCGCGGTGCTCATCGACCAGCTCGGTCTGACCCGCAAGGTCGCCACCGTCGTCTCGGGCGTGGGGGTGGCCGCGCTCGGCGTGATACCCGCTCTCTCCCTCGATGCGCTCGCGATCATGGACCAGCTCGCCGCCGAGTTGTTCACGGTGGTGGGCGTGCTGGGCGTGGCTGTCCTCGTCGGTTGGTTCATGAAGAACCCCGAGGATGAGCTCCGCATCGGCGCCTCGCCCGTCTTCGAGCGCTCCATCCGCGCCGCGCGGTTCCTGGTCCGCTATGTTGCGCCGCCGCTTCTGGCTTGGATCAGCTGGGTGGCGCTTCGTCAGACGATCACGCTTCTCACGGGGTAGCGCATGACGGTTTTCGAGGCGGTGGTGGAGCACGACTACGAGCGCGTCGTGTTCTGCCACGATTCTCGGTCGGGTCTCCAGGGAATCATCGCGATTCACGACACGACGCTCGGTCCGGCGCTCGGCGGCGTCCGGATGTATCCCTATGCGAACGAAGAAGACGCCCTGACCGATGTCCTCCGACTCTCACGGGGGATGACCTACAAGGCAGCGATCAGCGGCGTGAATCTCGGGGGCGGCAAGTCCGTGATCATCGGCGACGCGCGAACGCAAAAGACCGAGGAGCTCCTCGCCGCGATGGGTCGATACATCGAGTCGTTGGGGGGCTGGTACATCGCCGGTCAGGACATCGGGACGAATCCGGCGGACATGGCCATCCTGCGCGGAGTGACGGCACATGTCGCGTGCGTGCATAGGAGCGCCGGGGGCGCCGGGGACGCTTCGGCCGCGACCGCGTACGGTGTCTGGTGTGGGATTCGGGCGGTCCTCGAGGCCGCGACGGGCGAGGATGGGATGGACGGTCGACACATCGCGATCCAGGGGCTCGGAAACGTGGGGTACCGGTTGGCCCGTCACTGCCATAGCGCCGGGGCACGGCTCACGGTGACGGATGTCGTGGAGGAGACCGTCGCCGCCGCGGCGGAGGAGCTCGGCGCGGATACCGTGGCGCCCGACGAGATCTACGACGTCGAGTGCGATCTCTTCTCGCCCAATTCGATCGGGGCGGTCATCAACGACGACACCGTCGCCCGTCTACGGTGTCTCGGCGTGGCCGGTGGCGCCAACAACGTGCTGGCCGAGCCCAGGCACGCGACCGCGTTGGCCGAGCGCGACATCATCTACGGCCCCGACTACCTGGTGAACTCCGGGGGCTTGATCCAGTGCCAGGAGGAGGTGCTCGGCGCGACCACGGATGAAGAGACGGTGTTCGCCAAGGTGACCCAGATTCACCGTCAAACGCTCGACGTCATCGCGACCGCCGCCGACGAGGGCATCGACACCGCCACCGCCGCCGATCGCATCGCGGAGCGTCGAATCGCCGAGTCCCGCGCGAGTGGCGGGGCCTGGAACCCGCTGAGAAACGCACGAGCCTGAACGATCGCGCCCGACCGCGGTGCACGGCATTCGTTCGAGAAAGGGCACACTTGTATGGAGCTGAACGGAGCCGCAGCGCTGATCACCGGCGGGAGCGAGGGTATCGGTCGGGCGATCGCCGAGGCGCTGATCGCCGAAGGGGCCAGCGTCACGATCACCGGGCGTCGCGCGGACTTGCTCGAGCGGGTGGCCCAAGAGATCGGCGCGGACGCCATTGCGGGCGACGTCGGGGACGAAGCCCACGCGATCGAAGCCGTCGCGTCGGTCGTCGCCAGGCACGGCCGACTCGACATCCTCGTCAACAACGCGGGCTACGGCCTCTTCAAGCCGCTCGTCGAGATGGAGCTCTCCGAGCTCGAGGCCCTCTATCGCACGAACGTGTTCGGTGCGTTTCTCATGGCGCGCGAGGCCGCGAAGCAGTTCATCGCGCAGGGGAGCGGCGAGCTCGTCAACATCTCGTCCACCTCCGGGCTCCGCGGCGGCCGCGGAAGCACCGCCTACAGCTCATCGAAGTTCGCGCTGCGCGGGATGACCGAGTGCTGGCGCGACGAGCTTCGACGACACGACGTCCGCGTGATGCTCGTCAACCCGAGCGAAGTCATCACCGAGTTCGCGTCCAAGCTCGGTTACGACCGTGAGGCGTCGCCGAAGAAGCTACGGCCTGAGGAGATCGCGAACGCGGTCATCGGTGCGCTCAAGATCGACGACCGCGGGTTCATACCGGAGTTCTCGGTGTTCGCGACCAACCCGTTCTAGCGTTCTAGCGACCCTCGACTTTCGCGCGCAGCTCGGAGTTTTCTCGCTCTAGACGCTTCACGCGCTCCGCGAGCGCCTGGATGGCGGCGAGCGCGACACCCCCGACATCGAGCGACGCGATGTGCCGGTCGCTGCCGCCGAGCCCGAGCGCGGCGTGGAAATCTTCGGCGACGGGACCGACGTGCCGGACACCCGGCTCGCTCGTGTACGTCCACTCGCTGATCGTCTGTCCGACTCGGAATGCCGCTTTGCCCGGGTACCACATCATCCGAACGCCGGATCCGGAGGCGGGGATGGAGCCCGATCCGAAGGTCCCCGACACCGCGAAGCCATCGACCGCGGTGCGGACGCGGTCGACGAGCACGTACTGCGGGTGATCGTCCCGGTCGAGCCCCGTGAGGGCGACGTGGCTCGTAGCGGTTCCTCCGCCCTCGCTCCAGCTGATCTCCCGATGCGCGCTCGTCGGACACTGGGTCGGGAGGCCCTGCTCGCCGATCAGATACATGGCCCCGACATCGGGCACGTAGCACGCGCGAAACCGATGGATACATGGATACGAAGAGGGTTTTGGGACGCAATGGTCGCTGACGACGAAATACGAGGCGGAGCGTTCGAGGCCGGTCGAACGCAAATCGACGGACCCGGATCCCGACGGCTGGGTGGATGAGGGGTCAGGCCGGGCGAACCTACGCTCGGGTCTCCGAGGCGAAGAAGGGTAGCGGTGAGAAACCGAGCCCCGACGCGACCAAGCGCGCCGGAAACGACTCCACTTCGGTGTTGAAGTCGGCCACGTTGGCGTTGTAGATGCGCCGCGCGGCCGCGATCTGGTCCTCGGTCTCCGCGAGCTGCTCCTGTAGGTCGGCGAAGGTCTCGCTGGAGCGGAGCTCGGGGTAGGCTTCGGATCGAGCGACGACGCCCCCCAGGTGTCGTTCGATCGAGTCCGCGTTGGAGCTCAGCCGGCCGGCGTCATCCGCGGCGATCTCCCGGAACTCGGCCCGTAGCGCCACGACGCGTTCCAGCGTCTCGCGCTCGTGCTCCATGTGTGCCTTCACCGTCTCGACGAGGAGCGGGATCAGATCCGCGCGGCGTTGCAGTTGGACGTACACGCCACCCAACGACTCGCGAACGTCGTTTCGGAGGGACACCAGCCCGTTGTAGGTCCGCCAGGTGAACGTCGCGACCACCACGACCGCGACGAGAAGAAGGACCTCAGTCATTGTACTTCCGCATCTCGTCGATCCGCTCGCTCAGACTCCGTCGAAACGCCTCTACCCGATCCAGCCCCGGAGTCAGCCGTCGGTCGAACAGCGCCGTCTCGTCATCGATCTTCGTGTCGCGCAGCCCCGCGAGGAAGTCGTCGCCGCTCAGGATCAATACGTACCCGGGAAAGAAGTCGAGCGCGACCTGCCGAAAGTCACGAGCCAACCCGAGACCGATCTCGAGCACCGCGGGCGACAGAAACTGTCGGACGGCCAGCTCGTCCGCCGCGTCGCAGTAGACGTTGAGGGCGCGATCGAACGCCGCGTACTCGAAGTTCAGCTTCTCCTCGAAGCCGGCGCTCTTCCCCTCCATGAGTCGAAACCGGGTCTTCGACTCCGGGACCTCGATGAACATGCCCCAATAGCTGCGCGTCACGTCGACGGCCTCCGCGTGCGCGGCGCTCTTCCCGCCGCTCGTGCCGGCCCGGGTGCGGTGCTCGATGTCGACCCATCGAAATTGGAACATCTGGAACGCGCGGCTCGAGGCGTCGTCGAGTCGGCCCCAGAGCCGGAGGGGGATCGACTGATCTTTGTCCCCTCGTATGAAAGCGCCGTATCGCTCCGCGTAGCGCTCCCAGACGTTTCGACCGTTGATGCGCGAGAACGACCAACCGCGCGGAACGGTGTACAGCGCGAGACCCAGGTCGAGATCGACCGCGGGTCGTCTGATGAGGAACAGCACCGCGAGACCCAGGACGCCGACGAGGAGGAGTGTGAGGATCATGGCGGCAGTCCGAAGGCCCTGGTCCGGCGTGTCCGCGGCGACGAACCCGCCGAGGGTCGCGAGCGTCGCGGTCCCCAGCAGGAACAGCAGCTGTCGCGGCGAGGGGAGGCGACGCCGGTGGCGGTACTCGCGTAAGCTCTCCGCGACGACCTCGAGCGTCTCCCGCGCGCGCGATGCGAGACTCCTCGTCGGTCCATGCGAACGGATCGGCCGACACGACGGGGTCGTGAAGCTCGTCGAGCAGCTCGTTCAGGCCATCGGCGAGCGCATCGGCGTCTTGGTACGCCACGGAGGTCGCGGACGCGTCGTCAGCGACGGAGCCTCGACTCGTCGGCACCCGCCTCGCTCAGCGGTCGAGCCGCGCCGACAACCACTCCCGCTCGAGCCGCATCACGATGCGGCTGAGATCGGATGGGGGCGTCGGCGCCCGCGTATCGGCGGCGTGCGAGAACTCGATCCCGAGGCCGTCCTCGGTGCGCCGCCTCACGATCCCGTTCATCGTCGACGCGTAGCTGGCGAGCGCCACCGAGACCTCGACTTCGTCGCCCACCTCGAGCTGCGGGGTGGCGCCCGGTGGAAACTCCAAGAAGATCCCGCTCAGACTCACGTCGCGCGGCCGCGCGTCGAGATGGGAGAGGTCACCGCCGAGCCGCACCTTGAAGTCGTCGACGACGATCGGCACGTGAAACCCGCGGCGGCGATTGAAGCGAGTGACGCGGACGCTGCGCAGGAAATCGAGCAGCTCGCTCAGACCGTCGCTGTCGAGCCGCAGCTCGACGACCGGCTCTCCGTCGCGGCTCAGCGTGAGGCTCTCTCCATCCGTAGCGACATGGACATCGCCGATCTCGAAGCTGCTCACGCGTCGTCCCCCTGCCGTGGCCCGAACGCATCGGGGCAATATGCGGCCGCCCCTCTAGCTTAAGTATCGGTTCCGAGACGGAATTGCCATATGGTGGATCGATGACGATCGAAGACATCAGAGAAGAGCTGGGACGCGTCGACCAGGAGCTGCTCGAGCTCGTCGCCCGGCGACAGGAGCTCGCGGCTCGCATCGGCGAGACGAAACGAGGGGTGGGTCACGCCACCCGCGACTACGAGCAAGAGAAGGTCGTGCTCGAACGCGCGCGACGGCTCGCCGAGGAGCTCGGATACTCGGCCGACCTCGCCGAGTCGCTGATCGCCGAGCTCATCCGCTCGTCGCTCGCCGTACAGGAGCAGGGCGAGCTCTCCGCCGCGGAGGCGGGTGGGGGGAAGCGGGCGCTCGTCATCGGGGGGGCCGGGAAGATGGGCGCGTGGTTCGCTCGGTTTCTCGCCTCCCAGGCGTTCGAGGTCCGGACCGCCGATCCGGCGGGCGGCGACGCCGCCGACTGGCGCGACGCGGACCTCGATTGCGACGTGATCGTCGTCGCTACCCCGATGGCGGCCGCGAACGAGATCCTCCTCGAGCTCGCGGAAGCTCGTCCCGGCGCGCTGGTGTTCGACGTCGCGTCGCTCAAGGGCCCCGTCCGCTCCGGCTTGGAGGCGCTCGTCGCCGCGGGCGTTCGGACGACCTCGGTGCACCCGATGTTCGGACCCGATGTCGATCTGCTGTCGGGGCGACACGTGGTCTTCGTCGATGTCGGCGACGCCGAGGCCACCGCGGAGGCCGAAGAACTGTTCGCCACGACGATGGCGACCCGGATCCGCATGGATCTGGAGAGCCACGACCGGGTGATCGCGTTCGTGCTGGGGCTCTCGCACGCGCTCAACATCGTTTTCTTCACCGCGCTGGCCGATTCCGGCGAGGACGCCCCACGGCTCTCCGAGGTCTCGAGCGCGACGTTCGAGGCGCAGCTCGACGTGGCACGCGCCGTCGCCGGCGAGCACGCGGCGATGTACTTCGAGATCCAATCGTTGAACGCTTATGGCGATCTCGCCTTGACCGCGCTTCTGGACGCCGTCGAGCGGCTGCGCGCCGTGGTTCGAGCCGACGATGAGCGCGGATTCATCGACCTGATGGAGGGTGGCAGGCGCTACCTCGAGAGCCGCTAGACCCGTGTCGGCGGGCATCGGCGGGCCCGACACGGGGTCGGCGGCGCCGATCGCGCGAGAGGTCGGGGGCGTTTGCGAAGGCGAAAACCCGCGCCACGTCTGGCGAACTGGCCCGAATCTTCCCTATTTTGCTCAAGTTCGGCTCTTTGCGCCCCGAAACCGGGCGCCGGGTGATGCTGCTTGGCTGACGAGCGACCTCGCGTCCCCCGGCCGTAGCCGTGAGGCACACATGAAGAAGTACGCGTTCGCGACCTCGGGTATGTTGCTGGTATACCTGGGCTTGACTGCGGCAGGCGCGCCGCTCCGCGGCCCTGCGCCCGCGCACGCGACCCTCGCGGTCGACGATACCCTGGCCAACGCGGTGATCCAGACCGTGTGCACGCGGTGTCACAACGACGAGCGAATGCGAGGCAATATGTCGCTCGCGTCGTTCGACGCCGACGCGCCCGAGCGGAACGCGGACCTGGCCGAGCGGGTGATCCGGAAGCTCCGGACCGGCATGATGCCGCCGCCCGGTACGCGACGGCCCGATGAGTCGGTTCTGACCGGGATGGCCGAGGAGCTCGAAGGGAAGCTCGACGCGGCCGCGCTCGCGAACCCGAACCCGGGCACGCGGACGTTCCAGATGCTCAACCGCGCGGAGTACACGCGCGCGATCCGGGCGTTGCTCGATCTCGATGTCGACGCGAGCGCCTTCCTGCCCACCGAGACGATCAGCGACAACTTCGACAACATCGCCGACGTGCAGATGATGTCGGCCACGCTGATGGAAGGGTACCTGAGAGCCGCGAGCCAGATCAGCCGCATGGCCGTGGGCGATCCGGATGCCGGCCCCCGACAGGTCACGTACAAGGTGCCCAAGACCGCCTCGCAGGCGGTGCGGGCCGAAGGCGCTCCGCTGGGGACGCGCGGTGGGATCTCCGTGATCCACGTGTTCCCGGCGGATGGCGAGTACGTCTTCAAGCTCGACCTGCACCCGGGCCCCACCGGGTTCCTGTACGGGATGACCTCGGACGACGAGAAGGTGGAGGTGTCCGTCAACGGCGAGCGCGTCGCCCTTCTCGACATCGATCCGTTCATGTCCGAGTCGGATCCGCAGGGCATGGTGATCGAGACCGAGCCCATCCATGTGCGAGCGGGCCCGCAGCGGGTCACCGCCGCGTTTCTGCTCAAGTCGGAGGGGCCGGACAACGACCTGATCCAGCCGATCGACTACAAGCTCGCGGACTCGAACATCGGAAGCGCCTACGGCGTGACGACGCTGCCGCACCTGCGCGACTTCATCGTGACGGGACCGTTCGTCGTGACCGGCGTATCCGAGACGCCGAGTCGCAGGAAGATCTTCACCTGTCGTCCGACCGGCCCCGAGGAGGAACGCCCCTGCGCCGAGACCATCCTGCGAGGGCTCGCCGAGCGCGCCTACCGCCGGCCGGTCTCGGAAGAGGACCTCGGTGACCTCATGGGGTTCTTCGACCTGGGGACGGAAGAAGGCGGGTTCGAGGTGGGCGTCCGGACGGCGCTCCAGGCGATCCTCGCCAGCCCGCACTTCGTGTTCCGCCTCGAAGAAGCGCCGGCCGACGTGGCCGCCGGCGAGTCGTACCGGATCAGCGACGTCGACCTGGCGTCACGCTTGTCGTTCTTCCTCTGGGGAAGCCCCCCGGACGACGAACTCGTTCGCGTCGCCGAATCGGGCACGCTCTCGGAGACGGCGACCCTCGAGGCGCAGGTCGACCGGATGCTCGCCGACCCGAGGGCCGAGGCGATCGGCACGCGCTTCGGGAGTCAGTGGCTCCGGCTTCAGGATCTCGAGAAGCTCCACCCGGACGCCCAGCTCTACCCGTACTACGACGCGACTCTCGCGACGTCGATGGAGCGCGAGACGGAGCTGTTCTTCTACAGCAT
>JAKSCH010000146.1 GCA_022360695.1 Gemmatimonadota bacterium | reverse complement strand
TCTACCCCGCCCTCGCTCGGCTCGAGCGTCAGGGGCTGCTCCGGGCGCGCTGGGAGTCGCACGCGATCGCCCAGCGCGACGGGCGTCCGCCGCGGAAGTACTACCAGATCACGCCCGGTGGAAAACAGCGGCTCGTGACGGAGTCGGCCCGGATCCGGGCGGTCGAGCGCACCCTGCCCCGCGACCTCTCGTCGCTCGAAGGGGCCGGAGGCTGACCGATGCTCGTCATCGAAGCGGGGGCTCACCCCGTGCGCCGGCTGTGTCGCCTCCTCCAGACGATCGCGAGCGCGCTGGCTCCCGCGTCCGAGCGGAAGACGTGGAACCGGGAGTGGGACGCCGAGCTCGAATACCTATGGAATCGGTCCGCGACCGAAGGGCGTCTCGGCGCCCGGGGCGCGGCGAAGCTGCTCGGAGCCGGCTGCGGAGCGATCGCTCATGCGCTGTGGCTCCGCGGGCAACGATGGAGACCGGACATGTTGATGCAGGACGTACGCTTCGCGCTCCGAAGCCTCATCAAGCGACCGATGTTCACGGTCGTGGTCGTGCTGACGATCGCCCTCGGCATCGGCGTCAACGCGGCGATCTTCTCCGTGCTGTACGACGTGGTCCTCGAGCCCCTCCCCTACGACGACCCCGAAGAGCTCGTGATGGTGTGGGAGCACAACATCCCGCGCGATAACCGCACCAACGTGGTGGCCCCGGCCAACTTCTTCGTATGGCGCGAAGACACGTCGGTGTTCGAGGAGCTCGCGGCCGTGACGTGGTTCAGCCAAGCGTTGACCGGCACGGACGAGCCGGAGCGCGTCGGGACCGTCGCTGCGAACTGGAATCTGTTTCCCGCCCTGGGTGTGCAACCTCACCGAGGCCGCTTCTTCACCGCGGATGAGGACGACCCTGCGTCCACGGCTCGGCCGGTCGTCCTCAGCCACGCCTTCTGGACACAGCGGTACGGAGGGGACGAGAGCGCCATCGGTCGCACGCTCCAGCTGAACGGGACGGACCACACCATCGTCGGCGTGCTCCCCCCGGGGTTCCGCTTCGACCACTTGCCGTTCTCGGTCAACTCGACGGGCACGCAAGACGTGTGGATGCCGCAGGCGTTCGATGAGAGGCTCAGAGACTGGCGGGGTCGGTGGCTCCAGGTGGTGGGCCGGCTGAAGTCGGACGTCACGCTCGAGCAGGCGCGCGCCGAGCTGGCGACCGTCGCTTCGCGCCTCGAGCAGGAGTTCCCCGATCAGCAGACCGGCTGGACGGCCAACATCGTGCCGCTCCACCGACAGATCGTCGGCGAAGCGCGCACGGCGCTGGTGATCCTGTTCGGCGCGGTGACGTTGGTCTTGCTGATCGCCTGCGGGAACGTCGCCAATCTCCTGCTGTCCCGATCGACCGAGCGAGCGGGGGAGATGGCGGTGCGGACGGCGCTCGGTGCCGACCGCATGCGCGTGATGCGACAGCTCCTCACGGAGAGCGGGATGCTCGCCGCGGCCGGCGGCGGGCTCGGGCTGCTGCTCGCGTACGGTCTCGTACGTGCGCTCGTCGCGCTCGGACCCGACCTGCCCCGTCTCGCGGAAATCGGCCTCGGCGGGACCGTCGTCGGGTTCACGCTTCTGGTATCCGCGATCACCGGTCTCCTGTTCGGGCTGCTCCCCGCGATGCGCGCGTCGCGAGCCGACCTGATCAGCTCCCTGAAGGACGGGAGCCGTCGCGCGGGTTCGGGTGCCGGCGTGATCCGGGCGCGGAACGGGCTGGTCGTGAGCGAGATCGCGCTCGCGCTCGTGCTTCTGGTCGGGAGCGGTCTCTTGATCCGAAGCTTCGCGAATCTCGTCCAGCAGGGCGTCGGTTTCGAGGCGGAGGGGATGATGACCGCGGAGATCGAGCTGTCTTCTCGCGACTATCCGGAGCCCGAGGCGCGAACCCAGCTCTTCGAGTCGGTCGTCGATCGAGTCGCCGCCGCGCCGGGCATCACGGCGGCGAGCGCGATCACGAACCTCCCGCTCTCCGGTGCCGCGACCGGTACGACGTTTTGGCTCAACGATCGCGAGCTTCCGGCGGACGGCGAGTTCCCGGCGGCGGACATCCGCTGGGTCCACCGCGACTACCACGCGACGATGGGGATTCCGATACTACGTGGCCGCGCCTTCGACGCCTCGGACACCGGGGACGCACCGATGCGAGTGGTGATCAACGCCTATATGGCCGATCTCCACTGGCCCGGCGCCGATCCGATCGGGCGAACCCTCTCGATGCCCTGGGGCGACACGTTGGTGGCCGAGGTGGTCGGCGTCGCCGGCAACGTGCGGCACGACGGTCCGGACGGCGAGCTCCGCGAGAAGCTGTACTGGCACCACCTCCAGTGGCCGGAACGCTCGAGCATGACGATCGTCGCGAGAACCGAGGGCGACCCGACACCGCACGCCGCGACGATTCGGGGGGCGGTTCGGGAGATGGATCCCAACCTGGCGCTCTACAACGTCCACCCGATGAGCTACTGGATGTCGGAGACCATGGCGTCGCGTCGCTTCGTGATGCTCGCGCTCGGGGCCTTCGCGCTGGTCGCGCTGCTGCTGGCGAGCGTCGGTGTGTACGGCGTCATGTCGTACAACGTGAGTCAGCGCACGCGCGAGTTCGGCGTGCGGCTCGCCCTCGGCGCGCGCAAGCGCGATGTCGCGCTGGGTGTGGTCGGAGCGGGGCTGCGGCTGGTTCTGATCGCGGTGTTCATCGGCACGATCGGAGCGCTCGCGCTGGGCCGCCTGCTCCAGAGCCTGGTCTACGGGATCGGCACGACGGACCTCCCGAGCTTCGCGTTCGCGGCGCTGTTCCTGATCGCGGTCGCGGTGGCGGCGTGCTACTGGCCGGCGCACCGAGCCGGCCGGGTCGACCCGATCGAGGCGCTTCGCTTCGAGTAGCGCGGGTCGGACCGCCGCGCGGACACGATGGCCGGCTCGCAACTCGGCCGGCACAACGTCCGTACGGCTTCTCGAGCGGCAGGCGTCGGACCTCCGGGCGAGCTCGCACGTCGGCGAGGCCCGGTCCGACAAGAACGAGAGGCTAGCGCGGGTGTCCGGGTCGTCGACGAAACAGATCTGGCCCCTGGCGCTGGCGCTCCTGGTCGCGTGTGCCCCGGAGCGTCGGGGAGCGGAGGCGCCTCCCCGGCTGGCCGTCGTGCTCGTCGTAGATCAGATGCGAGCCGACTTCCTCGACCGTTACGAGCCCCTCTTCGAAGCCGGATTCGCGCGCGTCCTGAGCGAGGGCGCGGTGTTCACTCGGGCCGAGCACGATCACGCGACGACCGTGACCGCGGTGGGCCACGCGACGATCGCCACCGGATCGATCCCGGCGCAAAGCGGGATCGTGGGGAACGACTTCTTCGACCGTGGGGAGGGCCGAACCGTCTACTCCGCGTCCGATCCGAACGCGGTGATTCTCGATTATCCGGATCTAGCCGGACGATCCGCGGTTCGACTGCGACGCGCGGGGCTCGCGGATTGGTTGAAAGCGGCCCGCCCCGAGAGCCGCGTCTTCAGCACGGCGCTCAAGGACCGCTCGGCGATCATGATGGGCGGGCACGCGTCGGATGGCGTCTACTGGTACGAAGGTGCAATCGGGACGTTGGTGACATCGGACTACTATCGAGACGACGTCCCCGACTGGGTCGGTCGATTCGCGGCGCGCGCGCGCGCCGCGTCCTATTTCAGCGGCGGCTGGGACCCGCTGTCCGCGTCGCACCCGGGTCGGACCGGCCGAGCCGTTTCTTTCTCTCACCGCTTTTCCGAGATGTACACGGGCGGAAGGCCCGAAGCTCCGGACGCCCGCTACTTCGTCGAGTTCACCGACACGCCGTTCTCCGATGAGATGATCCTCCAGTTCGCGCGGACCGCCGTGGACGAGGAGGGGCTCGGGACGGACGCGAACCCCGATCTGCTCCTCATCGGCGCGTCGGCGGGCGACTACATCGGGCATCGCTGGGGTCCGTACAGCCCCGAGGTGCGGGACTACTACGTCCGACTCGACCGGTACCTGGGTCGATTGTTCGACTTTCTCGACGATCGCGTCGGCGCGGACCGGTGGACGCTGGTCCTCACATCCGACCACGGCGTGACCCCACCGCCCGAGGAGCTTCCCCGGGGCGACGCGCGACGTATCCCCGAGGAACGGTTTTCGGAAGAAGTCCGAGCGGCGTTGGTCGCCGCGTACGCCGATGTCCGGATCGAGCCCGCGCCGCGGATCCGGTGGCAGGACGGACCTCATATCCTGTCGGAGACCGCCACCCCCGCGGAGCTGCGGACGCTCCGGCGCGCGATCGCCGACCGTCTCGCCGAGATCGACTTCGTCGCCGCGGCGTACACGGCCGAGGAAGTGGCCGGTACGAGCCCGCGACGTGGCGACATGCTCGGTCGCTTCCGGCGCTCGTTCGACGCCGATCGATCACCCGACGTGATGCTGCGTTTCGAGCGCGGCCTCGTCGTCGGCGAGACGACGGCGACGCACGGATCGCCGTATGCCCACGACCGTCACGTTCCGCTCGTGTTCATGGGACCCGGGATCGCTCCGGGTCGGCACTCGGCGCCCGTTCGGACCGTCGACATCGCGCCGACCCTGGCGGCGTTGCTCGGCATCCCGACCCCGGGCGACCTGGACGGCCGACCCATCCGGAAGGTCGCGCGCTAGCGCCTCCGCCTACCCTGTCGATTCCCGACGAAGGACCCTGACGCGTCGCGCCGACGCTCACCGCGAGGCCCACCCGGGCCTCCCCGAATCCATCACCCGCGAGACCGCGGCGGCGAACTTCGCCCAATCGACCGCGTCCCGCTGGAGCTTCGCGCGCCCCTCCGCGGTCAGTGCGTTGTTTTTCGCGCGGCGTCCGTTCTCCGTGACGCGCCACTCGAGATCGAGCCAGCCCTTTCGCTCCATCCGGT
>JAKSCH010000251.1 GCA_022360695.1 Gemmatimonadota bacterium | reverse complement strand
CGACCCCCGGCGCGAGCCGCGCGAACGCCTGTAGCGAGAAGTTGATGTTGCGCGCCCGGGCGGGGTCGAGCCCGAACGGGAGCCACAGCTCGGTCTCCGCCTCGACCCCGCGCAACGGGGATCGCGCTTCGAAGCGGAAATCGGCCGGCAGGACGCCGACGACCTCGGCTTCGAGCGCGTTCACGAGGACGGTCTGCCCCACGATGTCGAGGTCGGCGCCGAACAGCCGCCGCCACGCGCCGTGGCCGAGGATCACGACCGGAGACGCGCCCGGCTCGTCGTCCGCCTCGGTGAACCCTCGCCCCAACAGCGGGACCGTACCCAACGCGGGGAAGAACGCGTGGTTGACCGACGTCGCGCTGACGCGCACGGGGCCTTCGGCGCCGGACAGGTTGAGCCCATCCGTCGCGTAGACCGCGAGGTGCTCGAACGCGTCCGACTCGCGATACACGAAGTACGCGCCCGTGCTGAGCCCCACGGTCTGTGGATCGTCTCCCGTGACTTCGTGCCCCACGCTCACCAGCCGTCCGGGGTCGTGGTACGGGAGCGGCTCGAGCAGGATCGAGTCGATGACGCTGAAGATCGCCGTCGTGGCCCCGATCCCGAGCGAGAGCGTGAGACAGGCGGTCGCGCTGAAGGCGGGCTGACGTCGGATCCGGCGGAGCCAGAGCCGGACGTCCTGGCGGAGGTCGTCCATCACGCGGCCCAACCGTCGCGGTGGGTGCGTCTCTCGGCGCGCCCGGGCCGCGGCGAGCAGCGCCCGCTTCGCGTCCCCCTCGGAGTCGAACCGCCGACGCGCTTCGGCGTGGGCCTCCTCGGTCGACAGGCCCCGCTCCTCGAGCTGCGCCGCGCGGAGGGCGACGTGCGCCTCGATCTCCTCGTCGAGCTCGCGCGCGAGGTCTTCGTCCGACCGGGGGCGGAGCCGAAACAGCCGGGCGATCCCCGGTCGGATGCGGGGCACCGGTCAGGACCTCGGCTCGGAGGAGAGGAGCAGACCGTTCACGAGCTCGCCGTACCGCACGATGCGCCGGGTCTCGGCCGTCAGGTGCTTGTGACCCTTTGACCCCAGCGAGTAGTAGCGGGCGCGTCGGTTGTGCTCGCTCTTCCCCCACTGCGCCTCGATGAGACCGCGCTTCTCCATTCGATAGAGCGCCTGGTAGATCGCCGAGTCGTCGAAGTTCAGCTCGCCGCCCGACCGCTCCTCGAGCCAGGTCGTGATCTCCATCCCGTGCATCGGCGTCCAGCTCAGCGCTTTGAGCACGAGCACGTCGAGCGTGCCCTTCATGAGGGGAAGTCCGTCTCGCATGTCCCGTCCGTCACTGTAGAATCTCTATAGAGAGTCTATATAGAGCGGTGACTCGAAGCAACGAGGTCGCGACCGGACCCTCGACGCCCCGCCGAAACCGTCCGTCGCGGCCGCCTCCTTCCGGTCCCGGGTGGGGTCGGGTATCCTGAGCGGGTTCGTTCCCATCATCTCGTCCCCGGGAGTCGCGCTATGTCATCGGACAACACTCGTACTCAAACCCGTCGCCGCTTCCTGGAGATCGCCGGCGGGTTCGTGGCGGCCGCGGGTGCAACAGGCTGCGCGTCCGGCGGCGCGCGCCCGGTCCCGGCGGGTCGCGCCGCCCCGCTCGCGAGCTCGGCGGCGACGCCCGCGGACCGTTTCGATCCGTGGGTCGAGATCGACGCGGCGGCGTACCGACACAACGCCCGCGAAGCCGCGAAGCTGGCGGGAGGACGTCCGATCCTCGCCGTCGTGAAGAACAACGCGTACGGCATCGGCGACCAGGCCGTCGGGCCGCTGCTCGCGGGGTTCCCGGAGGTGGGCGGCATCGCGTGCGTGCGGGTCGAAGAGGCCGTGGCGATGCGCGAGGCGGGCGTGACGAAGCCGATCGTCGTCATGGCCGAGCAGCCCGACGACGCGATCGCCGAGATGGCGCACCATGACGTCCTCCCGAGCGTGTGGCTGGACGATGCGCCCGAGCGGCTCGCGCGCGTCGCGCGACGTCTCGGACGCCCGGTTCCGATCCAGATGTTCGTCGACACGGGGATGAACCGCGAAGGCATGCCGTTCCGGCGTGCGCGTCCGTGGATCGAGGCGCTGTGCGCGAGTCCGTCCGTGGAAGTGAACGGCACCTACACGATGTTCTCGCACGACCTGGACTTCGACCGGGTGCAGCTCGAGCGCTTCGAGTCGCTGCTCGGCTGGGCGCGCGAGAACGGTCTCGACCTGGGGACGATCCACGCGTCCCCGACGACCGAGCTGTTTCACCT
>JAKSCH010000134.1 GCA_022360695.1 Gemmatimonadota bacterium | reverse complement strand
TGGCCAGCAGTTCGCCGTCGACAGCTGGATGGAGGATGTAGTAGTCACTCGTTGGTAATCGAACGGAGGCCTGCGTAAGCCGGTCGACGAAGAATGACTGAATAGGGTCGCCGCCGCCCGCCGCCACATAACCGAGGAGTCCGTGACGATATAGGAATGCCGCAGCGTCCGCGTACTCAGGGTCTGTATCGCGACAGTTGCGGTTAATGCGCGCCATCTCTCTCGCGCTTACGACGTTCGACGCTATCTGACCCAGAATCTCTTCGTAGTACTGCGTCCGAAAGAGGGGAATCGTCTCGTTCTTGTACTCGCCGAGCAGATATGAGCCAGCGTCGCGTACACACTCGCGAATGGTGGCTTCGGTTCTTTGATCTAGGCGCTGGAGTTCAGCTCCGATGAACACGATGTCGCGAGGTCGTTCGAACGTGTGTCGATACACGAGCTCAAACACCCCTTCCGACACCGCGTGATCATCCCGACGCACGTCCGAGTGCACTATGTTTGACACCCCGAGAAACCGCTCGATCGGATCGGCGCAGTCCGGCAGCGCAAGGTCGTTACGTCTCATCCGTTCGATGTTGAGCAGAAATATCGTTTCCAGCTCGGCTTTCGTGTAAGCCAGCTCGGTCATGTAGTCGCGATCTCGTACGGCGTTCGCTGAATCACGCCCCTTAAGCGCTTCCAATCGGATTGTAGAGAAGGTCTTTACGTGTCGATTGTTCTTGAACAACCGGAGAGCAGAATTTAGAAAAGCGGTCTGGGCACTCTTCCATACCTGATGGAAGACGTCCTGAACGTCGGGTCCAGCGTGCCGAAAGTCCGAAGGTTCAAAAATCTCATCTACGTTGTCTACGAAGAGCACGACGGGCGACTGCACGACCTTTCGCAATGCCGGTCGCAGCGTAGTGGCCAGGTACGGGTAGATCGTGCCATCGAATGCGCCTCTGCTATCAAGTATCACCGCCAGGAGATCGTTGAGTGAGCCAGCACTCCCAAAGATATGGTCGAGTTCGGACGGCAACTCGAAATCATGAAGTTGGAGGACTAGGATGTGGAGACAAACATCCCACACCCGATCCCAGCTCGCCTGATCTTTGAACTTGTCTAGGTCACTGACGCGTGCCCGGAACAGCTTCTCGCACAACTCATTTCGCGGATGGAACAGCGCGCCGTCCACTTCCCTCAGGGCGCGACTCTTCGCCTTCAGCAGAAGGGTCTTCCCGAGGCCCTTGCGGGCGACGATGAAGAACTTGTTGCTACCAGGAGCAAGAAACTCCTCGATCGTCCGAGTGCGGTAGAGCGCTACGCCGTCGAGATCTTGGGCAACTTGAATCTCGTCGGCGTCCAACCGCCAGGCACCCAAACCTAGCCGCCCGATCCGGCAGACAGAACTTCATTGGCAAGCACTACCTGAATGCCGAAGCCCTGGAGTTTGTCAACCTCCACCTCGAACTCGTGCTCTCGATCGGCCGTCACCTCGGCGGGCGGCGTCGTGGTCACGACAATCGCCTGATTCGCAGAGAAGTTCATCTTCTCGACGCCACCAAACGGATGGGCGTCACGACTCCCGATCTTTGTCCAGTCGGCAGCAATGATTCGCTTGTCGGTCTTGGTCGTCCAAAGAAGTTCCTTGACGGATGCCTCGTCGGCGCCGTGGCAGAAGACGCCTTCATCATGCTTGAGGCCGCTGACGCCGATGACGGTGACGTTGGGGGCGAACGCACGAATGCTTGCCTCTGTGTTCTTGCCCAATAGGGATTCGTACGTGTCGTCGTATCTGCCGCCGGTAAGCAACAATTCATTGCCGGACGGGCGAGAGGGAGGCCCGCCGTTGTCGCTACCAGGCTGGGCGCCCGACCGTTCAAGCAGACCCGCGCGAACGTACGATGCGTATGCTCCGAGATTGTTGGTTAGCACGGAGAGGTGTTCACGTCTACGGAACAGCTCATCGGCGACCTTCTCGCCGGTGCTGCCGGCGTCGAGGAGCACAGAGTTCTTGTCGCCAATAAACTTGTCAGCGATCACTACGGCGATCGCTTCTTTATCGCTTCGCTGCTCACTTAGTCGTTTGCTCATGTAGCGCGTGCGAGGGAGCTTCTCTAGATCTGCCTCCAAGCTCTTCTCCGTTCTAGCTGAAGTCGCAACGGGTGACCCGGTGGTGCGGTGTTGCCAAGACCTTAGTCGTCGGACGGAAGATACCGGAGATCTCACATGGGTAACAGACCGATGATCTGTCGGAACGGCCTCGCGTTGTTTGCCGCTGCCGCCGGTCGCGTGCTGAACAAACGGTGAGGCGCGCAGCGCATGCCGAATGAGCGTGCGCACGAGACGACGGGCAGGGAGCATTTGAGCGGGCCCCTGGAGTCGTTGCTTAGAAGCCGGTAGGGGAATCGCTACGCGGGTGAGGGTCAGTTAGGGAGAGCGCCTGCTCTGCAAGCCCGGCACCAGAAGGGCGAATTGGGGATTAGCGCCGCAGCTGAAGGTTAGACCGACGACATAGTCCGTCTGTTCCTGAGCCTCATGGCAGATGTTCGACGCCTAGTCGTGTACAGTTTCGTGTACACCGGGGATGCCGCGGCGCTCAGTCGGCCGACTCGCTATAGCCAAGTTCCCTCTCAACGAGGCGTGATAACAACCCGACCGCGGTATCTCGAACCACTGCCGGAGGTACTTCGTCGGGATCGCTAATCGTCTCGAGAGCATGTATAAGCTCTCGGACCAGCCCGTCTCTCCCGTCAATCA
>JAKSCH010000436.1 GCA_022360695.1 Gemmatimonadota bacterium | reverse complement strand
CCCGCGCCTCGATCTCGGCGGCCAGCTCCAGACGCCTCGCCGGAGCGAGGACCTTCGAGTCGGCCGCCCCCTCGACGGCGCACCCCACCGGGAGCACCACCGCCCCCGCGACGACCGGCCCGGCTATGGGGCCGCGTCCCACCTCGTCCACCCCGGCAATTCGCGAGACGCCCCCGTCCCAGAGTGCGCGTTCGTACTCCAGAGGCTCACCCACGGGCTACGCCACGGGCTTGGACCACCCGGAGCGTGGCAGCCAGCGGACGATCGCCGGTCAGTTCGGGCGGAAGGTCCGCTTCTCCTTGATGCGGGCGGCCTTGCCGCGCAGCCCCCGCAGGTAGTAGAGCTTGGCCCGGCGGACCCTGCCGCGCCGCACGACCTCGACTCCGCCGACCGTTGGGGCGTGCACCGGGAAGATGCGCTCCACACCGACGCCTCCGGAGATCTTCCTCACCGTGAAGGTCTCGCCCATGCCGGACCCCCTCCGCAGCAGGCAGACGCCCTCGAATACCTGCACGCGCTCCTTCTGGCCCTCGCGCACCCGGTACAGCACCCGGATCGTGTCCCCCGGCGCAAAGTCGGGGAGATCCGAACGGGCCTCCTCGCGGTCGAGCTGGTGGAGAATGTCGGCCATGGCCCGGCTCCTGGTTGCAATCGCGGCCAAGCTTCCCCGGACCGCGCTGAATCGTCGTTGCAAAGCCCGTAACGATAGGCTAGCGACGCCGTAATGGGAAGTTCCCTACCCGCGCCGACGACGGGTAAGCCGCTCGGACTCGGATCTTCGCCAATCCTCGATTCGGCGATGGTCGCCGGAGCGCAGCACCCCGGGCACCTCCATGCCCCGGTAGACGGGGGGCCTGGTGTAGGAGGGGGCCGAGATGGCCTCCCCGGCGTAGAAGGAGTCGGAGGATGCGGATTCGTGGTCGCCGAGGGCGCCGGGGAGGAGTCGCACGACGGCGTCGATCACCACGAGCGCCGCCGGCTCGCCACCGCTCAGCACGTAGTCTCCGATGGAGAGCTCCTCGTCGACCCAACGCTCGGTGACCCGCTCGTCGATCCCCTTGTACCGCCCGCAGAGCAGCGTCAACTCGGGGGCCAGCGCGTACCGAACGGCCGTCTCGTGATCGAAGGGCCGACCGCGCGGCGTGAGCGAGACGACCGGCGCGCCCGGCGCCAGCGCCGAAAGCGCCTCGTCGAAGGGCTCGGGCTTCATGACCATCCCGGCGCCGCCGCCGAACGGCTCGTCGTCCGTGGTGCGGTGGGGATCGTGCGTGTAGTCACGGAGGTCGATGATGTTGTACTCGACGAGCCCGGCCTCGCGCGCCCGACCCGGGATCGACACCTCGAGCGGACCGCGCAGGTAGTCGGGGAAGATCGTGACGACGTTGATGCGCATCAGATGTCCAGCAGACCCTTGGGCAACGTCACGTGGACCGCTCCTTCCGCCGGATCGACCGACGACACGATCTCGGTCTCGAACGGGATCAGCCGCTCGCGCCCGTCGACGTCCACGCCGAGCGTCGGACCCGCGGGCAGATCGTACACGTCTCGGACGACGCCGACCGGGGTGGCGTCCTCGATCACGGTCATGCCGATGAGATCGTTGAGCAGGTAGCCGTCGTCCGGCATGTCCGGGAGCTCGGAGCGCGGCACCGCCAGGCCCGCGCCGCGTAGCGTTTCCGCGGCGGTTCGATCGGGGATCTCCGAGAGCTGGACGAGCCAGCGATCGTTGTGCGGGCGGGCCTCGTGGACGGTGACCGCCATCTCGGCGGGTGCGAGGTCGTGCCCGACGGGTGGTTCCTCCTTCGGTCGCGGTCCCGACGGGCCCTCGACGACGAGGAGGCGCCGCCCCGTCTGGAACAGCGCCTCCGCGTGATCCGTCTCCGCGTCCAGCAACACCGCCCCGCGAATCCCGTGCGCCCGCGCGATGCGGGCGACGATCACGGGCTCGTCGCGGGTCACGACTCCTCTTTTTCGTCCTCTTCGGCGTCGTCGGAGTCTCCCTCGGCTTCCGCCTCGGTCTCCTCCGGCGCTTCATCGGCGGGCGCGTCGTCCTCTGCGTCCGCGGGCGCTTCTTCGGCCTCCGCGGCCGGCGCCTCCTCCGCTTCCTCGGCGGCTTCGGCGGCGGGCTCTTCGGCCGTCTCCTCGGCCGCCGGCTCCTCGGCCTCGGCCGCTTCTTCGGCGGCCTCCGCTACCGGCTCCTCGGCGGCCTCTTCCTCAGCGGCGTCCGATTCGGCCGGCTCCGCCTCCGCGGCGGGCTCCGGCTCGGGCGCGGCCGGCGCGTCGTAGCTCTTCGGCTCGCGATCAGTCGGCGGCGGGCGCTGCGACGTCCCCCGCTCTCCCGGCGGCGGCCCGACCACGATCATCGCCTCCTCGAACGAGTCGGGCTCGACGCCGTCGTGGAACTGCTTCCAGACGCCGGTCTTCCGCAGGAGCGAGCGTACGGAATCGGACGGCTGCGCGCCTTCGCGGAGCCAGTGGATCGTCCGCGGAGCGTTGAGCTCGATGAGCGATGGCTTGGTGCGCGGGTTGTACCGGCCGAGTCTCTCGATGGCCGCTCCGGCCGTCCCTTCTCGCGAGTCGATCACCACGATCCGGAACGACGCCTCTTTCTTCGCGCCCATCCGCTTGAGTCTTATCGATGTCGGCATACGACTTCTTCTCGCTCCTTACCCGATCAGTTGGCTGATGTCGCCGGGGCCACCGCCGCGCATCAGCTGCGGCGCGAGCTTGCCCATGTGCTTCATCATCTTTCGCATCTCCTGAAACTGCTTGAGCAGTCGGTTCACCTCGTGAACCGGCCGACCGGATCCCCGGGCGATCCGTGCCCGACGCGATCCGTTCAGGATCTTCGGCTTTCTCCTCTCCTCGGGCGTCATCGACTGGATGATCGCCTCGAGGTGCTTCACGCGTTTGGGATCGATGTCGGCCCCTTCGAGCATGTTCGACTTCACGCCCGGGATCATCTTCAGGAGGCCCTTGAGCGGTCCCATCTTCTGTATCTGCTGGATCGACATCAGGAAGTCCTCGAGATCGAACTCGCCCTTCCCTTCCAGCAGCTTCTTTTCGAGCTTCTGCGTCTCTCCCAGGTCGATCGTCTGCTGTGCCCGCTCGACGAGCCCGACGATGTCCCCCATCTGGAGGATCCGACCCGCCATCCGCTCGGCTTCGAAGACCGTGAGGTCCTCGGGCCGCTCGCCGACCCCGACGTAGCGGATCGGAACGCCCAACACTCCGTAGATCGAGAGCGCCGCGCCACCCCGCGCGTCGCCATCCATCTTCGTCAGCACGACGCCCGTGAGCCCCACGGTCTCGTGGAAGCCCTCGGCGATCCGCACGGCCTCTTGTCCCGTCATGCCGTCCGCGACGAGAAACACCTCGTGCGGACCCACCTCGTCCTTCACGCGACGCAGCTCGTCCATCAGCGCTTCGTCCGCCTGGAGCCGACCCGCCATGTCGAGCACGACGTGGCTCACGCCGCTCGTCCGCGCCTCCTCGACGGCGGACTTCGCGAGCGCCGCCATGTCCTCGCCCTCGGGCCGCGCCAGAAGCGGCACATCGATCGCCCCCGCCAGCGTCTCGAGCTGATCCGCCGCCGCCGGCCGATACGGATCGCACGCCACGAGCGCGGGCGTCTTGCCGTCCGTCTTGAGACGACGGCCCAGCTTCGCCGCGGTCGTCGTCTTCCCCGAGCCCTGGAGACCGACCAGCATGAGGACGGTCGGCGGGACCGGGGCCGTCGCCAACGGAGCCGCGTCTCGACCGAGCAGCTCGACGAGCTCGTCGTGGACGATCTTGACGACTTGATCGCCGGGCTTGACCGACGTGAGCACGTCTTCCCCGACCGCGCGCTCCTCCACTTTCCCGAGGAAGTCGCGCGCGACCTGATAGTTGACGTCCGCCTCTAGCAGGGCGCGCCGGACCTCGCGCAGACCCTCCCCGAGCATTTTTTCCGTGATGACGCCGCGCTGGCGAAACGTGCCCAGGACGCCATCGAGTCGGTCACTCAGACGTTCGAACATCGGCTCCCGATGGGTGCGAAATAGCCGGGAATCTTACGTGTGGCGTTGATTTACAGCAACTCGGATCGGGCGGTCGAGACCGCGACGATCGTGGCTCAGGCGATCGCGAGGTCGGGGCCCGGCGTCCGGATCGTCTCGCTGCGCGCCGCACCCACGCCGACCAGGCGAACCGGCACCCCGCACACCTGCTCGAGACGCGAGAGATAGGTCTGCGCGGCCGGTGGTAGCGCCTCCAGCGTCCGGCAACCGCTCGTGTCCTCTCCCCACCCCGCGAGGTCCTCGTACGCGGGCGCGACGGCCGCCAACTCGTCGACCGAGTCCGGGAATCCCCTCACTTGCGCGCCGTCGAGCCGGTACTCGGTCGCGATCTGGATCGTCTCGAACGTGTCGAGCACGTCGAGCTTCGTGACCGCGAGCGACGTGAGCCCGTTCACGCCCGCGGCGTAACGGGCGACGGGCCCGTCGAACCAGCCGGGGCGGCGCGGTCGCCCGGTGGTGGCGCCGAACTCGCCGCCCAGCCGGCGAAGCCGTTCCGCTTCGGCCTCGGGGAGCTCCGTCGGGAGCGGACCGGCACCGACGCGGGTGATGTACGCCTTGACGACGCCGATGACCTCGTCGATGAGCGTCGGACCGATGCCGACGCCGACCGCCGCACCACCCGCCGTGGTGGTCGATGACGTCACGAACGGATACGTGCCGTGATCCACGTCGAGCATCGCGCCCTGAGCTCCTTCGAGCAGCACGCGCGCGCCGCCGTCCAAACCGGCGCGGATCTCGTCGCCCGCATCCGCGAGCAGCTCGAGCATCTGGGGACGTATCGCCTCCAACGAGGCGAGGACTTCCTCCGAGTCGACACGCTCTGCGTCTTCGAGACCGACCAGCGTCGCGTTGGCGCGCGTGGCGCCCGCGGTCACGATGTCGCGGGTTCGACCCATGTCGCGGAGATCGCCGACACGGAGTCCGGTGCGCGCGATCTTGTCCCGGTAGGCCGGCCCGATGCCTCGACCCGTCGTCCCGATCTTCCCCGCCCCGCGGCTTCGCTCGATGGCGGCGTCGAGCACACCGTGGTACGGCAGCACGAGATGCGCGCGACGGCTGATCCCGAGACGTCCGTCGAGATCGATGCCACGCGCGCGAAGCCTGTCCATCTCGTCCGCGAGCGTCCAGGGGTCGACGACGACGCCGTTTCCGAGCAGGCAGCGGGCATCCGGATAGAGGATCCCGGACGGGATCAGGTGAAGAACGAACTCATCGTCGCCGACGCGAACCGTGTGACCGGCGTTGGCGCCACCCTGATACCGCGCGACGATCGTGGCCTGCTCGGCGAGCACGTCCACGATCTTGCCCTTCCCCTCGTCTCCCCATTGTGCGCCCACGACGACCAAGCAGCGCACGCTGTCGCTGAACACGGGACAGTCCTCTCGGTGGTTCGTTTACGGACCCGGGCGGGGTCACGATGACGGTGGTCCGTGGTGGATAGTACCACCGCGCCCACGCGGTCGGAAGGATCGAGCTCGCGCTGCCCGACCCGGCTCACGGGAACGCCCGCGGCGAGCCGACGGGCCCGAATCGAGCGGTCAGACCTTGGCGATCCCCAGCCCCGCCTTCTCCAGCGCGTCGTCTACCGTCTTCCGCTT
>JAKSCH010000084.1 GCA_022360695.1 Gemmatimonadota bacterium | reverse complement strand
CCTCTCGTCTCGAGTCGTGAGGGCTCTATATTCGCTCGTCCCGTCAACTCTACAGGAGATCCGCGCACATGTCCTTTGCGCCCGGTGCTGCTCCCCAGGAGTCGGATCTGCTCGGCGATGTCTCGGTCGATGTCGGCTGGTCGCTGCTCGAGCGGTTCTCGACCCTCGTCCGCGAGTCCGGCTCACCCGACGAGGGCGAGGCGGCCGATTACATCGCCTCGGAGCTCGCGCGCATGGGGGTGTCCCACGAGGTGTTCGAGCCGGACCTCTATCTGTCGTTGCCACGCGAGTCCTCGGTGTCGTTCGGCGACGAGACGATCCGCGCGAAGCCGCCTTCGTTCGCGGTCTCGACCCCCCCGGACGGGGTCGAGGCCGAGCTCGTCCACATCCCATCGGCGGCCGTGACGGGTCAACGCGATCTGTTCGCGACGCTCCACGCCGACGTCGGAGACCTGACGGGGAAGATCGTTCTCACCGAGGGCTACGCGATGCCGGGCACCGTGTCCGCCTTCGAGCGCGCCGGCGCGGTCGGTCAGATCTTCTCCAACCCGGGGCAGAACATCCATTGGGGGATCTGCACGTCGATCTGGGGGACGCCGACCACGCGGAATCTCCCGCGGAAGCCCGGCACGCCCGTGGTGGCGATCAACAAGCCCGACGGCGAGCGGCTGCGGGAGGTGGCTGGCTCGCGGATCACGCTTCGCGCGCGGCTCGAGGAGGGCTGGTATCCGTGCAAGCTCCCCCTGGCGCGGATCGGCGGCGCCTCCGACGATTTCATGCTGGTCCACGGTCACTACGACTCGTGGGACGTCGGGATCGGCGACAACGCGGTCGGCGACGCCACGCTGCTCGAGCTCGCGCGGATCTTCCACGGTCGTGCCTCGGAGCTCGATCGGTCGCTGTGGATCGCGTGGTGGCCGGGTCACTCGACGGGGCGGTACGCCGGCTCCACCTGGTTCGCCGACGCGTTCGCGCTCGAGCTCAGAAAGCGCTGCGTCGGCGCGATCAACATCGATTCTCCGGGGTGCTGGCACGCCACCGAGTACGACGACGTGATGTGGATGGCGGAGGCCGGCGGTCTGTGCGAGGGCGCGATCCGCGACACGACGGGGAAAGAGGCGCGCCGGCTGCGCCCGCTTCGCGCCGGCGACTACTCGTTCAACCAGATCGGGCTCACGTCGTTCTACATGCTGCTGTCGAACATCCCCGAGGATGAGCGCGCCGAGCTGGGCTTCTATCCGACGGGCGGGTGCGGTGGCAACATCGCCTGGCACACAGAAGACGACGTGATGGACGTCGCGGAGCGCGAGAACCTCGAGCGCGATCTCCGCGTCTACGTGGCGTCGATCGCCCGCGTGCTCAACGCGCGGCTGCTGCCCTACGACTTCCGGGCCACGGCGGCGGAGCTCGCGGAGCACCTCGAGGGGTACGAGGCGGCGGCGGGATCGCACCTCGATCTTTCGCCCGCACGCGACGAGCTGGCCGAGCTCACGAGCGCGCTCGACGATCTGTACGGCGCGATCGAGGCCCACGACGCGGACCCCGAGGAGACGCGGGCGATCAACCAGCTCTTCCTCGATCTCTCGCGGATCCTGGTGCCGCTCGGGTACGCCGAAGGTGGGGCGTTCGATCACGACCCGGCGCTGCCCCGCGTCCCGATCCCTCGCCTGGCCCGCGTCCGGGATCTCGCCGCGACCGCCGATGCCGAACCGGACGTCTTGCCCTTCCTGGTCACGGAGCTCCGAAGAGAGGCGAACCACGTCGCCAACGCGTTTCACGAGGCGGCGCGCGCGGTGCGGAGGGTCGAAGCGCAGGTTGCCGCTCCGTTGGCGATCGACTGATCGCTCGCGCCATGCGTCGGTGGGCGCGCGGGGCTCTGCTCGCGGGAGCGCTCGGCGGTCTCGCGGTGCCGGGCGGTTTCGCCCAGACCGACACGATCCTCGTCCGGCTCACGGACGAAGGCGCCGAGGTCCACCAGAGGCTCGAGCCGGAAGGGGGGACCGTCTCGGCGTTCGCGATCCGGATCGATGGTCAGACGCTCGCCGTCGACGAGGTCGTCCGCGAAGGGGTGGAGCTGCTCGACGCCGCGTTGTCCCCCACGTCGGACGCGTACGCCTTCGAGGTCGCGAGCGGAGCGCCGATCCGCATCGTATACACCGTCACGGGGGCGAGCGAGCGCGTCCCGCTGTTCGTGGCGGGCGGTCGCGCCGAGCTCACCGTGGTCGAGGGCGTGTATGAGCCGTACCTGCTTCGCGTGGAGGGATCCGGAGCGCGGCTGTCCGAGCTCGAGCTGGCGAGCAGCTTGCCGCGGCTCCGGAGCGTGAGCGCCAGCGCGCTCGAGGTGCGGCTGTCGAGCGTGCCTTCGCTGGTGGGGTTGCCCGGCGGTGGAGCGTTCTCGTTCACGCGCGCCGCGGACGCCTTCGCCCTGTTCGTCATCATGGCGGGCGCCCTCTGGGCCTTCCGCAGGGGTCGCGTGACGAAGGCGGCCCCGTGAGCACGGTCTTCTACGTCGTCGCCGCGCTCTACCTCGCCGTCATCATGGCGATCTCCATCTGGAGCTTCCGGCATACCGAGACGGAGGTGGACTTTCTGGCCGCAGGGCGCTCGATCGGCCCGTTGGTCGGGGGTGCCGTGCTGGCGGCCACGCAGATCAGCGCGGGCACGTTCGTGGGGACGGCCGGGCGACACTACCTCGCCGGCGTCTCGTGGTGGTTCCCGTGGCTCGGCATGTGGACCGGGTGGCTCACCTGCGCGTTCCTGGTGGCGCCCAAGCTCCGACGTTTGGGTGCCCTCACCGTGCCCGACTACATCTCCGCTCGCTACGGCAGCAAGAAAGCGGGGGCGCTCGCCGGCATCCTCATCGTCGTCGCGTACACGATCTATCTCGTCGCGCAGTTCCAGGCGGGGGGCGAGATCGCCGAGGTCGTGTTCGGGATCCGTCCGATCACCGCGATGCTCATCATCGTCGCGTCGACCGCCGTGTACACGCTCCTGGGCGGCGTGCGCTCGAGCTCGTACATCGACTTCCTCCAGACGCTGATCATGGTCGGGGCGCTGCTGATCTCGGTCCCCGTGCTGCTCCATCAGATCGGCGGCGGCGACATGCTCGCGGCCGCCCGACGCTCGCTCGGGTTCCTCGAGTCGCTCGACCCGCGGCTCACCGGCTGGTACTACGGCCCGCGCGAGCTTCTCGCGTTCGCGATCGCGTTCGGGTTCTCGATCGCGGCGGCGCCCTACGAGCTCACCCGGTTCTACTCGATGCGCGACGAGAAGACCGTTCGGAAGGCGATCTTCGTCTCGATCGGGTTCCAGTTCACGATCAGCCTCTGCATCATGTCGATCGGGATGCTGATGCGCGTCCTGTTCCCGAACCTGCCGTCGCAAGATCAAGCCACGGCGGTCATGGCGTTCCAGGTGCTGCCCCCGGTCGTCGGCGCGCTCCTGCTCGTGGCGATGCTGTCGGCGATCATGTCGACCGTGAACTCCGTGCTCCTCGTCACCGGCGCCGGCGTCGCGCACGACCTGTACGGGAAGTTCATCAAGCCCGGGGCGAGCCAGCGGCACCTGGTCAACGCGAACCGGGTCGCGATCGTCGCGCTCTCGATCATCCCGCTCGTGTTCGCGCTCCAGAAGCTGGGCGATGTCCAGGGCATCGTGCTCGAGCAGGCCAAGTTCATCGCGTCGTTCTTCTTCGTCCCGATCGTGATCGGTCTCAACTGGAAGCGCGGCACCGCGAAGGGGGCCGTGGCGGCCATGGTGGGCGGGTTCACCGCGTGCCTGATATGGACGCTGTTCTTCCAGGAGCACTACTTTCCGCGCTACGGCATCGACTCGGTCGAGGTGGGCGTGGGCGTGAGCCTGCTCCTCTTCATCATCGTATCGCGCCTCACGCGCCCGAACCCCGGACAGAGCCTCGACGTGTTCTTCGGAGAGAACGAGGTCACGTGAAGAAGGCGCCGCT
>JAKSCH010000353.1 GCA_022360695.1 Gemmatimonadota bacterium | reverse complement strand
GTCCCCGTCGTGCCAATAGCGCCGCATCTCACCGTCGATGTCGGTCTCGATCCGACGGCCCATTCCGTCGTACCTGTAGCGTGACTTGGTCGTCGTGCTCCCGACTGTGGTCGACACGGAGTCGAGCTGACCTCGGGCGTTCCAGTAGAAGTTCTGCGTGAATCCGGTCTTCGTCTTCGACAGCAGGAACCCGGCGTCGTCCCACGTGAGCGTGTAGCCGTCGAACGCATCCAAGCGGTTGCCGTTCGACACGGTGGCGCCGTGGTCGAGCCGATTCCCCACGTCATCGTAGGTATAGTCGACCGCATCCGAGAACACCATGTTGCCGTCGATGCACATGTTTCCCTTGTCCGGGTTGAACGGACAGCTCGACGAATCGAACTCCCAGTCCTCGTAACGCTCCAGCCGCCCCACGTCATCGTAGTTGAAGAAGCGAGTCGTATCGACGCCTACACGGTGTCGATCGATGGTTCGACCGAGTTCGTCCTGTCTCATCTTGAGCTCAAACGCGTCGTTGAGCGTCGTGTGACCGAACTGAACCTTGGCGGTGCGGTGCGTGGATGGGTACTGGTAGAGTACGTTCTGGTTCCCGGGCACCGCCGCGATGTCGATTTCGTCGGCCTGAAGATTGGCGTTGTAGCCCATCGTTGTCGTGCCACCGTCGACGTCGGTCAACGTCTCGAGTTGTCCGGTCGCGTTGAATGCGTAGCCGATACTGGTGCCTTCACCGGACCAAGCCACGTTGGTTCGCCTGCCGGCCTTGTCCCAGGTAAAGTCCTGTTGAAAGGTCTGGCCGCCCCGAATCGTGACGTGGTTCTGTGTCCGACCTGCCTGATCGAAGAATACGGAGTCCCTGCTGACTCCATTGTCCACGACCGCAAATCGGCCATCCGGGTCGGTCACATAGGTCGTGATGTGACCGCCCGAATTCACCGATTCGAGGTTGTTCAAGTCATCGTACTCGTACGTGGTCACGGTCCCGTTTCGGTCCGTCCAACTCGTCACGTTTCCGTTCTTGTCATACGCGTAGATATCCGACTTGCCGCGCGGGTCGGTCCGTTGTGTAACCCAACCGACGGCGTTCGTAGTGAAGTCGTACACCTGTCCGATCGCGTCCGTGATCTTGTCTTGGTACAAGTCGCCCCAGTCCGTCGCGGTCTCGTTCCCCTGAGCGTTCGTGACCTTCGTAACTCGGTTGAGGTCGTCGTATTCGAAGGTCGTCGTCTCCGACAGCGGATTCGTCACGATCGAGTCGCGGCCGAATTGATCGTACGTGAACTTCGTCACGCGATCCCCGGCGGACGTCACGCCGACCACGACTACGGAGTCGCGATTTTGAAGACCGTTGGACAGGTACGCGTAGGTCGTCTTGTATCCAGCGGGATCCGTGATTTTAGTGATCCGTCCGCGCGAGTCGAATTCGTACTGGGTCACCGCACCGGCTAAAGAAACGCTCTCGAGTGTCGCGGACCGCGTCGCGCTGGACCAGGAAAACGTCTGCGTCGGGATGTCGTCCCCGGAGATGGTCTCTGGCCGCACCATCCAGCTCCAGCTCGGATGCATCGTGACGTAGGTATAGTTGACGGTTTGAAGCGTGGTGCTGTCGGTGGTGAACTCCAGCTTCGCTTCCTCCTCCGTCCATTTGTTCACCACGATCCCGCCGGAGGGCAGCGTGATCTTGGTCGGTCGAGCGTCACCGTCGAGAGCGAAGACCGTTGTTCGGCCGAGTGGCTCTCGGATCTCGATCGGCGGCCCGAGCCGACTGGGTTGGAACAGGGTGGCGTTGTTCTCAGGGTCCGTAACGTCGACGAAGACCGAATCCCGGAGGATTGGAGTCGCGTGGTTGCTCGACGTGCCTTCGCCAAGTGGCGGCAGAATCACGTGCTCGAGCGACGTGAACGAGACTTTCGGGCGTGTACTCGACCCACCGGCCACGATGGTCGGCATCTGATCGAACGAGAGACGCCCGAATCCGTCGTACGCGTAGTCCCAGCGCTCGCCAGCACGGTCGATCCGGAAGGTCATCAAGTGATCGGAGTCGTACGACGCGTCGAGCTGAGATCCCGGTCCTGGACCACTGATCTCGTCAAGGTTGCCAGCACCGTCGAGTGTCAACGTCACAACCCTTGGACTACTCGTGGGTGGAGATCTGATCTCGATCGAGGTCGATGTCGGATACCAGAACTGCATCTGGTTCCAGTATCCGGTGGGACCCATGATGATGCTCAACCGGTTGTCGTTCCCCGCATCCACGGAGTAGCTCGTACGATTGTCGAACCGATCCTTGACGTCGAGGATGACGACCTCCTGTCCGTGCGCCGAGGGACGGCTCCATCGCATGATCGAGCCGTCCGGATACCGTCGCTCGAACTTGTTGCCGAGATAGACGAGCTCTGAGAAATCGCCGGCGGGACGGGTGTATTGCCCTGCCGTGGCTGTCTCTTCGAAGAACGCGATTGAGCCATCGCCCTCGACAATCACGACGTCCCCGAGGGATCCCGCGGGCGGATCATCGTCGTTCGAACGGGTCTGCCCAGCTTTATCGTCACGCTGGCGTTTCTGTTTATTCTGCGCGGCTTCGCGATCTTCTTGCCGCAGACGGTGGAGAACAAAACCATTATCGGCGGCATCCGCGAAGCCGCAGAGGGCGACTGGTTGGCCCCCCTGTTCGGCGGCAAGGTTGGCGAGTGGTTCTTCGTCTGGCTGGGCAACAATGGCCTGATCGATACCTTTGAGCGCGGCACGCGTCAGGGTCAGCCGGTGGTGGATGGTATTCCCATGCTGATCGTCTGGGCCATTGCGCTGGTGATCTTCGGCCACATCCTCCTGACCAAGACGCGTTTCGGCAACTGGATTTTCGCCGCTGGCGGCGATGCAGAATCGGCTCGCAACTCCGGTGTTCCGGTGAATCGGGTCAAAATCCTGAT
>JAKSCH010000087.1 GCA_022360695.1 Gemmatimonadota bacterium | reverse complement strand
TCCTGAAGAGAGAGCCCCGGCGTTCGCTTTGGGCCGCGGCATCGGCGCTCGCCGTGCTGCTGGCCTGGGGTGCGTACCAGTCGTGGGCCGCGCCGAACCAGCCGGGCTACCTACAGGAGCTCGTGCTCGTCGACCCCTACAATCTGGACAGCGGAACGATCGGATTCGCCGGACTGGTGGCGCGGGGAGCCGAGAACATCTGGATCTACCTGAGCCGAATCGTGCCGCAGACCGTGCTGGGCGTCGAGGACGGCCCGGCGGTGCTCATGCTGGCGCTCGGCCTCGCCTTCGCGGGGCTGGCGCTGGCGGGCTGGGTCGAGCGGGCGAGGCGCTCCCTCGGTGCGTTCGAGATCTTCGCGCTGCTCTACGTAGGGTTGATCGCGATTTGGCCCGAAGCGTGGACCGACCGCCGACTGCTCCTACCCCTGCTGCCGGTGTTGCTGCTCCTCTCGGTCGAGTACGTCGATCGACGGGGTGGTCGGGCGCGGTGGGGGCAGGCATGCATCGGACTCCTGGTCGCCGTCCCCAGCCTCACCTGGGTCATTCAGAAGGCCCCGGAGAGGATCGAGTGCGTGGCCGCCTATCGAGCCGGGAGCCCGTGCGAGGCTCCCGCCTTCGCGAGTCTGTACGCGGCCGCGCGCTGGGTCCGCGACAACACGCCTCAAGATGCGATCGTCGCGAATCGAAAACCGCGCCTGTTCTACTGGTACTCGGGACGTCGGGGTACCGTCTACCCGTACTCCGCCAGACCGGATGTCGTGATCCGAGGGCTGGATCGGATGGCGGCCAGCTTCGTGGTCGTCGATCTCGTGAGCTCGACGACGCCCCGGTATCTGATCCCCGCGATTCAAGCGACCGAGCCGCGCTTCGAGACCGTCTACCAGGGCGGATCGCCTCCGACGACGGTGCTCCGGATCCGATCGCTCGAGACCGAAAGACAGGTCCGGGTCACGGTATGGGTCGGCGCGTGATCCCGACCTCCCGAACTCTCCTACCGCTCGAAGACCTCGAAAGAGGGGTCCCCTTTTACCCCAACGGATCGCGTTTTCTGGCAGAGTGCGAGAACGCGAGCGCACGCACGCTCGATCCGCCGTCGTAATCCGTTTTCCCGCAACACGTTAGAAACGATGACCCGTGGGCACACCGCTTGCTTCCGGAGTGACCCGGAGCGCGAACCCGAGCCATGACATGAACTTATCACGTCCCAAGGCCGATCTGTGCGCGAGCGCCCTCGCGGTCGCCGTCGTCATCGGGGGATTCTTCCCCGGCGACGTCGTCGGGCAGAGGGTGGTCGATCGAGCGCATCGCGCCTCGACCGCGGACTCGATCGCATCGGCGATCTCCCCCACCGGGCCCAGCGCGGCCGCCGAGGGCGAAGCCGGGACGGTACCGGGCTTCGCCCTCGAGCTCGATCTGCTCGACACGCTGGGCGATCTCGAGCCGGCCCACGGGGACGAGTGGAAGGTGTTCGGCGAGACCGGCGAGTACCGGTGCGGCGCCCCGGCCAGTCCCGAGGAAGCGCGCGCCGCGGCCCTGCGGGCGGAGTCGCGCGCCCTACGCTCCAACCCCGCGGTCGACTTCGAGGCGAGCGCCCGAACGTCCGGGACGGGGGGCGACTTGGGCCTGAACGACGAGGGCGGCACCTACGCCGGGCTCTCCTGGAACCTGCTCTCCGACGGGTGGCGGGAGAACCGGCTCCGTGGCGCGCTCCTCGAAGCCCGGGCGCAGATGGCCGAGGAGGACGGGGCCCGGGCCATGGCGGAGATTCAGATCCGATGCGTCATCCGCGAGCTCGAGGGGCGGTTCGCGCCGCTCCGGCTCCGGTTGGCGCGGCTGGAGCGCGAGACGCTGACGGAATTGGCCGACCTCAAGCGAGAGGCCTACTTCCGCGGCGTCATCCGGCTCGATGAGCTGCTGGAGACCGACCGCGAGCTCGAGCGGCTCACGCGGCGCGCCGGCTACCTGGCCGCGATCGTCGATGGGCTCGCGGCCGACGCGTCCGTCGAGCGCTTCCCGCCGGTCGTCCGGCTGGACTTCGACGGCCTCCTCGAGCGCCTGGCCGCGCGCGACGCGGCCGACGCGATGACCGTGCTCGAGACCCGGGCGCTCGAGCTCGAGGATCGGCTCGAGGGCCGGACCCGGCTCCGCGTCTTCGCGCGCTACGAGCTCGAGAACCGTACGAACGGCGGCGAGGGCGTCTCGCTCGGCATGCGCGTTCAGGTGCCGCTGTTCGGCGCCGACGCCCAGGCGGGGCAAGACGCCGCGATCGAGGGCGTGCGTCGCCGGAACGTGCTCGAGTCCGCCACCCGCCGGGCCGAGGTCATCGCCATGCGGCGCGACGTCGAGGAGCAGGTGAGCGCGGCCATCCGCGAGCACTACCGGTACCTCGCCGCGCGTGAAGGGGCCCGGCGCGCCCTGTCGGCGCTCAGCGTCGGGGCCGCCGAGGCGAGTGTGCCGGTCGCGACGAGCCGCGTGCAGGTGCTGCTGGCCGTGAGCCAGGAGCGCGCTCAAACGCTCCAGCTGCTCTACGAGCGCATCGGACGCGCGTTCGCCGGGGCCCAGCTCCCGATGGACCCGAGCCTCCTGGAAGTGATCGATCTCGACGAGGCCGAGCGCCGCGGTCGCCTGGGTCGCCGGACCCTGTATCTGCGGTCCGACGCGTTCGAGGACGCCGACGTCGCGTCCGTGCTCGCGTTCGCTCGGGCCAAGGGGATCGAGTCGCTGGCGGTCTCGGCCGAGCGCACCTCCGGCGACATCGGCCTGGATGCCCTCGTGGCGCGCGCCCGGGCGCAGGGCATCGCGGTCGAGCGCGTGCTGTCCGCGAACGAATGGGTCGACCCGCAGAACCACGACCGCGCGCTCGAGCGCATCGGGGCGCTGGAAAGCGTCGCCGGGGGGCTCCAGCTCGACATCGAGCCGGACGCCCTTCGCGAGCACGAGGACGACCCGAGCGGGCTGCGCGCCTCGTATCTGGCGCTGATCGATCGCGTGCGAGCGGCTCTGTCCGCCGATCGCACCCTGTCCGTCTCCGTACCGTTGGGCTGGCCCGAGGCGACCTATCGCTCGCTGGGCGAGCAGGCGGAGCGCGTCTATCTGATGGCCTACGGGGACATGGACATAGAGAACCGGCTGGAGCGGGCGCGGCGCGCGGTGGCGTCGCTCCCGACCGAGCGGGTCGTGATCGCCCTCAGGGCGAGCGACTTCGATGACGAGTGGGAGATGGAGCGCACCGTCCAGGCCTTCCACGCAGCGCTGGGCGTCGAGGGATTCGCGGTGCATGACTACAGACAGTACCGGAGCCTGAGCGTCCCATGAAGATTCGTCAGCGCCGTAGCGTCGTGACCGACGTGTCCGACCGCAACTCGCCCGCGTCTCGCGGCTCGAAGCTGGTCACCCTCTTCTACGTCGCCGTGTGGGCGAGCGTGCTCGGGGGCGCCGCCTATATCGCCGCGGACCAGCTCTTCTTCTACGAGGTCCCCGGGATCGTGCAGGTCGAGGCCACGACGGTCAGCACCCCGCGGGCCGGGACCGTGATGCACCTGGCCGTGGACGAGGGCAGCCACGTCCGGGAGGGGAGCATCCTGGCCACGATCGCGCCGACCGCGATCTGCGATCCACCGGCGCCTACGCACCGGCTGAACGTGCAGGCCGATCTCGAGCACGCCCGTGGCGAGCGAACGCGCGCGCGCGCGTCCCTGGCCGACAAGCGTTCGCGCCTCGATCGGTGGCGCCGGGACGAGGCCCTCGAGCTCGATCCGGGCCACACCGCCGTTCGTCGTCAGCTCGAGCGCGACATCGAGGGTCTCGAGGAGCGGCTGGCGGCGCTCGGCGACCGGATCCGGGTGTGGACCTCGGAGCTCGACAGCATCGCCGGGTTCGACCGCGGCGAGGCCTGTCGCCCCTTCGAAGTGGAGGCCCCGTTCGCGGGCACCGTGGCCGCCCTGTACGGGTCCGCCCACGAGTCCTTCCGCGACGGCGAGCCCTTGCTCGCCATCCGCCCCGCCGAGCCCGAAGTACGCGTCTTCGCCTACCTCGATCCGGATACCTACGAGTCGGTCGTGCCGGGTAAGACGGTGCGGGTCGACTTCCCCGATGGGACGATCTCGGACGGCGTCGTCGAGGCCACGCTGGCCGCGGGCGAGCAGTTCTCGGAGAAGAAGTGGGATGGCTACCAGCCCGTCGCCGCGGTGCTGCTGGCCCGGGTGCGTCCGACCAGCGAGGCGGAAGCCTCGCTCTGGCGGC
>JAKSCH010000208.1 GCA_022360695.1 Gemmatimonadota bacterium | reverse complement strand
GCGGGGACGGAAGCCAGAGCTAGCTCATGGGTCTCCGTCGCGCGGCGGGCGTCGGGCCCGTCCTCCTCTAGACCCTACCGGCATGCGACGTCGGGCCCGGCGGGGCGACGATCGAGTGGATCGAGGGGACGGGCCTCCGATCGCGGGTACTCGGGTTCGACGGCGAGCGCGCCGGCGGATTCCGCCCGGTCCCCCGAGACCGAACCGGCATCACCGCGAGCGGGGACATCTCGCGCGAGGCGATGCTCGCGAATCGAACGCTGACGCATGGCACCGGCGTCGCGCTCGGCGACATCGACGGGGATGGCTGGATCGACGTCTACCTCCCGTTTCTCGACCGCCCGAACGTCCTCTATCGCAACCTCGGTGGCTGGCGCTTCGAGGACGTGACGACGCGCGCGGGCGTCGGGCTCGCGGGCGCGATGTCGCGAGGCGCCGTCTTCGCGGATTCCGATGGAGACGGCGATCTCGATCTCTTCGTCTCGATACACGGCGGTCCGAACCGGCTCCTGGTGAACGACGGGACCGGTGTCTTCCAGCCGACCGAAGCGGGATTCGTCGGCTCGTTCGGGACCAACACGCTCGCGCTCGCGGATGTCGACGGAGACGGGGACCTCGATCCCTACTTCGCCAACTACAAGATCGCGCAAGGCGATGACTTGTTTTCACCCGCCGAGCGCATGCTTCGCGATCATGTGCGACCGGAGGGCGATGAGCTCGTCGTACAGCCTCCCTATGACGAGCACTACCGCATCCTGCGGGTCGGAGAGCGGCAGTTGCGCGTGGAGCTCGCGGATCCGGATGAACTCTACTGGAACGACGGAGCGGGTCGCTTCGAGCCGGTCGATCCGACCGGCGGCACCTTCCTCGACTCGAGCGGCGAGCCGATCGCGGAGGCCCCGCGCGACTGGGGGCTGGTCGCCCGGTTCTTCGACGCCGACGACGATGGCGATCCCGATCTGTACGTGGCGAACGACTTCGGGAGCCGCGACGGAATCTGGCTCAACCAGGGCGGGCGTTTCCGCGCGGCCTCCGGGCTGGCGGTGCGGACCACGAGCGCGTCGTCGATGGGCGTCGACTTCTCCGATGTCGAGGGGGACGGCGATACGGATTTCGTGACGACCGAGATGCTGGCGTTCGACCCCGTACGACGCCGCGAGCAGGCGTCCGGCACACTCGTCGAGCGCACCCCGCCGGGGCGGATCGGCGCGCGCGCCCCGAGCGGTCGAAACACGCTCCAGCTGAATCGAGGCGACGGCACCTATGCGGAGGTGGGTCGTCTCGCGGGCGTAGCGGCG
>JAKSCH010000348.1 GCA_022360695.1 Gemmatimonadota bacterium | reverse complement strand
GTCGAGATCGAGCAACGCCGGCGAGCGGGATGCATCGCCGCTCGAATGGCAAGGGACTTTTGATGCACCACACTAGCCTGGAGTAGCGTGACCGAGCGTCAGAATCGATCCGCCGAAGTAGCCGCCGAGTCCTGCGAGTGCGAAGGAGATAGCCTGCCCGGTTGTCACGGTGAAGTGGAACCCGGTGAGGTTGACTCCCACCACGTGGAGCACGGCGACCAATAGACCGACCAAAGCACCACCAAGGGCGTACGCCACGATCGAGCCAATCGGCTCGCCCTTGTCTCGAATCTTCTGCTGAAGCCAACGACCCAGGCCACCCACCGTGCCCCCGAGCAGCGTGACGACGAGAAACACGGTGGGGAACACGAAATCGATTCTGACGTCGGTGTCCTGGAAGGGGAGACTTCGGATCGTAACGACGGATCGACCCAAACCCGAGGAGCGGATCGCTGTGGTAGCGGTCCCCTCTGGACCCAGTACCACTTCTACGGAGTCCAGGTTACCACGATCCGCAGCCAGACCGGCGACCACCCCTTGTCCGTCCGGCACGGGGCCGATCAAGACCGTGGCGGACTCGAGCCCGAACCCCTGGATCGCTGCCGGCGTGACGCTGACCCTGGGCTCGCGCCTCACCACGGGAAGACTGACGGGCACCCCATCGACGTTGAGAGCGGATCGCACGGTGAGTCGAACGGAGTCGCCGGGCGTTCCAACCGCGATGTCGACCTGATGGAACGGCAGGTTCGTGTGGGAAACTACCGGCTCGTCGGGTATGATCTCGTCAGCTTCGCCCGTCAGCAGGAACTCGACGGGATCCGGGAGCCGACGGGAGGACCTGCGCTGAAGGCTGTCCTGAAGCCCGACTCTGATAGAGCCTCGAAACGTCTGATCCCCCGGATCGTACTGGAGCCCTCCGCGGTCTACGATGATCGTCGGGATCAGCAGCGAGCCCGACCCGTCCGCCTCCGCCAGAAACGCGCCACCCGACAGCTTGAGCACGAGTGAATCATCGGAGGTGAGGAGGACCGTACGCGCCGCCCTACGAGTCAACGCGAAGGTCTCGAGCGGAACGCGAAAGGAATCGGAAAAATAGCGTTCGAGACCATATTCTGCGGGGTCAACGACCACAGTCTGCGTCTGGCCGCCCGTGGGGCGAATGCTCTGGCCGGCGAGACCGGAGACGACAACGGCCAGGCCCGCATTCGCGCTCCACGCAGCTCGCAGATGGTCTCGCAGTTTCATTCACGGCTCCATGAGACAGATATGCCCATAGCGCTGTCCAACCGGAAAGCGCGAGCTGCCGATGTCGGCGTCCTGCGTGTTCGCGACGATCGTCATTCGCTCTTGAGAGCGGCGCGAGCTACTCGATCGCGACACGGTATAGACGTCGGAAACGGCGTCAAGCTATATTCGTCTCTATCCAAAGGCGAAACGCACGGATACAGTGGTTCGCTAGAGGATCCCTGTCTAGGGCCCGAGGCCCTGCAAGGGTTGTGACGCTGGTCGCGGCTCCGAGGGGGCAGCGCCCGCGCAGGTAGGCCTCGGCTTCGTCGAATCTTATTTCTCCGGGCAGCCCGGCGGACCCGGGTCGATGGCACTGGGCGCCGCCACCGACGCACTGTCCACCCAGACCCAGCGCTCCAGCCCCGCGCGCTCGAGCCGTACCCAAAACGACGACTCGCGCTCCTGGATCACCTCGCCGGCGAACGCCTCGTCCGGATCGACGTGGGTTTCCCACGACCAGAACGCTTCCACCTCCAGGAACGAGCCGTGGTACCACGTGTCGAAGAACCCGTCGCCCGCGTAACCCAGCACGTAGAGTGTGTCCCCAGGTACGAACGCCGGGCTCGTCTCGACCCAAGGCGCGCGAGCCGACTCTTTGACGACGACCACACCGGGCACGTCGGTGATCACGGCGCCGGTCTCGACCTCGAACCGCTCGTCGGGCGAGAGACTCTCGCGCCGGCTCGATGGGTCGCCCGGCGTCTCGTAGAGCGGGACGTAGTCACACGCGAGCCACTCGCCGTACGAGCAGCCTTCGCCCGGACAGGCGGGCTCCGATCGATACGGGAAGACGAGCCCCGGGGGCGAGAGCACGAGCGACGACGATACCCCCTCCCAGCGAAGCTCCGCGATCATCGGGCGGTGGTCCGAGCCGAGGTCGGGTCCGACCCGTGAAGACACGGTGCGCCACCCGTCGCCGGTCAGGATGTGATCGATGCGCACGCGGATCCAACCGTTGTAGCGCGTGTGTCCGAACCCCACGCCGACGGTCGAGTACGCGTTCGTCAGATCCCCCCAATGTCGACGGTAGATGGCGCTCTCGGTCGGCATGTTGAAGTCGCCGACGATCAGGCGGGGGTCGTTCCCGTCGTTCGCCCAGCGCCGCGCGCGCCGCGACTCGAGATCGCGCGTGATCGAGTTCGAGCCCATTTCCTCGATCCCCTCCGGGATCCGCCCGCGGCGGAGCTGCTCGAACCCGGAGCGCGGCGTGTCGAGGTGGACGTTGGTGAGCTCGATCGGGCCGGACGGCGTGTCGATCCGGTAGCGGATCACCCAGCCCGAGCCCCCGGCCCGCCGGAGCGCCTCGTGCTCCTGCTGGTCCGCGCGACCGATCGGGAACCGGCTCGCAAGACAGAGCGAGCCTCGTGAGTTCTCGAAGTGCCAGCCCTCGAGCGACTCGAGGAGAAGCGGGATCCCCGGGTTGCACTCCTGGATGGCCACGACATCGACGTCGCGAATCAGCTCCTCGAACCGCTCGGCGTCGATCGCCAAGCCGCCTTCGGCGTTGAACGTGACGACACGGAGGTCACCCGGCTGCGAGCCGCCGGCGAACCAGCCGCGCCACCCCATCTGGAATCCCATCACGGGTCCGAGGACGACGAGCGCGGCGACGACCACCGCGCTCAGGACGGCGCGTTGCCCGATCGCGAGCGGTCCGAGGACGAACGCCGGGAGGAGCAGGAGCCACCGCGGTCCGAACAACGCGATCGTGGCGGGCCACACGCGGTCGCCCATCGTCCACAGGAAGCCCCACGAGAAGAGCACGATCCCCAGATACGCCCAGCACGACGCCCACACGATCCGTCCGAGCCGCGTGCGCGCCGAGCGCAGATACCGATCCGAGAGCCACGCGCGGATCCGCTTGAGCCGCGTCGGATCGACCGGCCTCCGGCATTTGGGACACCGCGCCGACGCCCAGAACCTGCCCTTCGCGAGCCGGACCTCGTGCTCCCCGCCCGCGCACGAGACGACGATGCTCACGGGCGCGGTTGCCGGCCTACTGCCGCGTGTGCTTCGTCAGACCGCCACCCGCGTCGGCCAACGGGAAATGTATCCGGCAGCGTCCACCTCCCATGAGGAAGTCGATTTCGGAATCGAACTCTCCTGGCTAGATCGGAGCCGCATCGACAGATTTCACCGTATCCACACCGGACCCCTGAAGGAAGGCCGAGGTTTGAGCGTTCGAGCAGCGACACCGCGGGCCGCGCGGGCGGCCGTCGTCTTCGCCCTGGCGGGCCTGCTCGCGCCGCTCCCGGCGACCGCGCAGAGCGGCGAGATCCCGAGGACCGCCGACGGCAAGCCAGACATGAACGGGATCTGGCAGGCGCTCGGAAACGCCCACTGGGACATCGAGCCGCATGTGGCCCGCCCGGCGCTCGCCATGCGCCCCGGACCCGTCGTCCCCGTGCCGGCGGCCGAGGTCGTGGCGCTCGGCGCCGTGGGCTCCGTCCCCTCGGGGAACGGGATCGTCGTCGGCGGCGAGATTCCCTATCTGCCGGAGGCGCTCGCGAAACGCGACGAGAACCGAGAGCGGTGGCTCGAGAGCGACCCCGAGATCAAGTGCTACCTGCCCGGCGTGCCGCGTGCGAACTACATGCACATGCCGTTTCAGATCTTCCAGAGCGACTCGAAGTTCTTCATCGCCTACGAGTACGCGGGCGCGACCCGCGACATCTACCTGGAAGACCCGGGTCCGCCGCAGGTGGATTCCTGGATGGGACAGTCGGTGGGGAGCTGGGAGGGCGACACGTTCGTCGTCACGGTCAACGGCTTCAACGGTCGGACGTGGCTCGACCGCGCCGGCAACCACCACAGCTACCAGCTCGTCGTCACCGAGCGCTACGAGATGCTCGGCCCGGATCATCTGATGTACGAGGCCACGCTCGAGGACCCGCGGACGTACTCGCGTCCCTGGACGATACGCGTCCCGCTGTACCGGAACATCGATCCGGCCGCACGACTCGGGCAGTTCAAGTGCGTGCCGTTTGTG
>JAKSCH010000285.1 GCA_022360695.1 Gemmatimonadota bacterium | reverse complement strand
TGGTAGGCTTCGAGATCCGACCCGAACCCGAACCCGCCGCGCCGCCGCCCCTGCCCCTCGGCGGGGGGAGCGAACGACCCCCCCAAGACGGCCAGCGCGAGGGCGGTCGGCACGAGACGACGGAGCGGCGTCGAACGACGCATCGCGTCGGTAGCGTTCATCGCGTCCCTTCGCTCCCTCCCCGAATCTCGAGCAACAGCTCCAACGCATCGTCGTAGCTCGGCGCGATCTCGAGCGCCGCGAGCACCGACCGACGCGCCGCGGCGCGGTCGCCGCCCCGAAACTGAGCGAAGGCCAGGCGATAGTGCGCCTCCGCCAGATCGGTCGGGTCGAGCGCCAGCAACGCGGCCCGCTCGCGCGCTCCGCGCGCCCAGTCGCCCGACTCCTCGTAGGAACCCGCGAGACGCGCGTGGAGATCCGGGCCGTACGGATCGACCCAGATCGCGCCCTCCAGCGCCGCCTGGAACCCTTCGACGTTGCCGAGCTGCTCCTCGAGCTCCGCCAGCTCGATGCGAGCGTCGAAGTGATTCTCGTTGAGCGCCGTGTATTCGCGGTAGCGGATCGCCGCCCGCTCGGCGTCGCCGGCGTCTCGGTAGAGTCGCGCGAGCAGCAGCGCGGGCGCATCGGGTCCCGCGTACTCGGGGAACATCTCTCGAGCCCGCTCGAACATCTCGATCGCGTCGTCCGACCGCCCCTCCGAGGCGGCGCGGGCGCCATCGACCATCAGCCCCGGGAACGTGCCCGGGACGGGAGGCCCTTCGGCGTCGGGGTCGCCGAGCGCCGGAAGCACCGCGGCATACCGCTCGCCGATGTAGGCGCGGAGCTCCTCATCGAGATCGCCGAGATCGACCCCGAGCGCGCCACGGACCGCATCGGCCGTCCCGGATCCGTCTCGATACGCGTCGAGCAGCGCCAGGATCGCATCGAACCCCCGCGTCTCCTCGATCATCTCGCAGAGGAGCGACGCCATGAAATAGGAGTGCTGGACCTGACCCGGGTACGCCGGCCGGACGAATCCGTAGTTGAAGCGCTCGAGCGACGGCAGCCGCTCCTCTCGGAACGCGATGAGGAACCCGGGATCGACGTCCGAGCCCCAGCCCGGTCGCGCGTGGCGCTCGTCGAGCACGGCCAGGCCCTCGGACAGCCAACGCGGCACGCGGTGCTCGGTGTACCCGAGCGTGAACGCGTGCGAGATCTCGTGCCACAGCGTGAAGCCCCAATTGAACTCCCCACCGGCCCGAGCCGCGGGCGAATCCATCGCGAGCACGGAGCCGAAGCTCACGCCGAGCGCGCCGATCCCCGCCAGACCCACCGTGCGCACCGAGAAGTCCGCGTGTCGATCGTACATCTCGACCGTGATCGGTGTCGGTGGCTCGAACCGATACCGACGGGCCATCGCGGTGAACGCTTCTTCGGCCAACGCCGGCGCGTAGACGGAGAGGATCTCCGCCTCGTCCGGGTGCATCGAGAACCGAAAGCGCTCGCTGTCGGTCCGCTCGAAGGTGGCGAGCTCGTCGAGCATGTCGAGCGTGTTCTTTACCCACACGTTGAACGGATCGCCGGTGAACGCGGCCTCGAGCGTGCCGCGGCCTTGGTCGATCCGACCGAGTCGGAGTTGGTTCAAGCCGAGCGTGGCCATCCCCGACCAGCGAGTCGGATCGAGCTCGACCGCCCGCTCGGCGAACATGACCGCGTCGCCATAGCGGTGCGTGCGATACGCGACTTCCGCCAATGCCTCGAACAGGGCGGCGTGGGTCGGATCCCGGCCGAGCACGGCCGCGAGCGCCTCGTCGAACGCTTCGTCGTCGCCGCGGAAATGCGCGATGGCGGCGAGCTCGGTCCACCCGACGAGCGACCCGGGATCCGTCTCGAGCGCTCGTCGAGCCGAAGCCTCCGCCCGATCGGGGTCCTCGAGCTCGAGGTAGAGACGGGCCAGCAGCGCGTGCGCCTCCACGAGCGCCGGGTTCTGCTCGAGGCTCGCTTCGGCCAGCCGAATCGCCTCGGAGGACCCATCGAACCTCGCTCGCACCGCCTTCGCCAACAGGCCTTCGGCGTGGCGCGGGTTTCGGGTCAGCGCTTCGTCGATCAGCTGCCCCGCGCCGGGACTGTCGTACTTCTCGAGGAACAACGAGCCGAGCCCGATCTTGGCGTCCGGGTCGCCGGGATCGGCCCGGATCGCCTCCTCGAAGGCCCGCACGGCATCGTGGAACAGCCCCGGGTCACGAGCTCCCAGGTAGGTGAGCGCCGTGCCGACGGCCGACAGGTGCTCGGAGTCGAGCCGCGCGGATCCGTTGTACAGATCGATAAAGCCATCGAAGAGATCGAGCGCCTCGTCGCGACGACCGCTCTCGAAGAGGAGACGTCCGAGCGCGAGCCGCGCGAGCGCCGCGTCCGTCGCGCCGCCCTCGCCCGCCGCGCGAAGCCGAGCTTCGGCCTCGTCCCAACGACCCAGACGATGGAGCAGGGCGCCGCGCACCCGATCGAGCTCGCCGACCGGGACACCGGCCGTCTCCGCCTCGGCCAACGCGCCGAGCCCCGCTTCGTATTCACCCGTCGCCGCGAGCGTGAGCGCCCAACCGCGCGCCGCGCGCGGCCCGTCGGGGCCCGCGCCGGCGAGCGATTCGTAGATGCGCCGCGCCGTCTCGTAGTCGCCGGTTTGGAACGCTTCGCGGGCGTCTTCGAGCGACGAGGTGCCGCGTTCCTGCGCGCACCCCGGCAGCGGCGCGGCCAGCGCCAGCCCGAGCAGGAGGGCCCGTCTCATCGGGCACCTCCCTCGCGGTCGCGGATCGCGCGGCTCGTCACGGCGAGCTCGAGGAGCAACGCCTCCAGCCGGGCCTCGTAGCTCGTCGCATCCATCTCGTCGCGACGCGCACGGAGGGCGGCTATGTCCTCCTCGAGCCGCGTCTTCTTTTCGAGCAGGGCCGCCAGCTCGGGATCGTCTGCCGTGCGGCCGGCGAGCGCGCGAGGGGCTCGGGTCAGGAAGAAGCGACTGGCCAACGCGCCGTCGGGTCCTTCGATGGTCGCTTCGAGCGAGCCCTCGCCGTCTCCGTTGTCGTCGAGCAGCGCGTGCTCGGTCGGGATCTGCCCATCGCGCGCATAGTACCGCTCGACCTCGGCCTTGGCGTACGTGAACGCCTCGAGCAGCGACACGCGATCGTCTTTGTCCGCATCCGCGCCGTCGAGCGCGAACGCATCGACGAAGAAGGTCCCGAAGTGCGTCCGCCAGCGTTCGTTCGCCGTCCGGGTCGCCGTCACGATGACGCGACGCTCCCCCCCGAGCGCCGGGATGAAGCCGCCGCTCGCGCTCGCGGCGTTGACGACCGCCACGGTTTGCGTCGGAAACGCCTCGAGCCAGACCGCCAAATCGGCACCGGACACGTCGGGGCCGGGGAGGTTGATCTTCGAGTCGTCGCCGCTCCCGCTCCCGTGCCCCATGAAGAGGAGCAGGATTCGATCGTCGGCTCCGGCCGCGGCGGCCATGTCCTCGATCCGTTCCTCCACCGCGTCCCGCGTGGACTTCGCCGCGACCCGCTCCGGCGCCACGGCCGGGTCCTCGGCCAACCACGAGAGGTCGGACTCCGGAACCCCCCAACGATCTCGCGCCGCGTCGAGAAACGCCGTCGCCTGCGTACGGAAGAGCTGCGCGTACTCGGGCTCGCCGCCGAGACCGGTCACGACCAGCACGTGGGTGCGACCGCCCTGCGCCGCGAGCGATCCGACCGCGGACAACGCGGCGACGATCACGAGTCCCGCGGTCGTGAAGCGACGCGTCGATCCGTCGACGAGGCGGCGCGCTCCGCGCGACCAGCTCTCGAGCGACGCGAGCCCCGTCACGCGAGATCTCTCCACCGCCGGTAGGCCCACTCGCCGCCGAGCAAGGACGCCAACACGAGAAAGAGGATCGGCATGTCCCAGAGCGGCTGTCGCTCGTAGACGGTGTCGCCGCTCTCCGTGTACTGGATGTCCTCCGCGAGCGTCTCGGCGTCGGCGCTCGTATAGAATCGTCCACCCGTCTCGTCGGAGATGCGTCGAAGCAGCTCCGTGCGTCGACCGGCGCCGAACGGTTCGAGCTGCGGAGGACCCGCGCGGAAGAACCCGCTGCCCTCGGTCTCCTCGCCGGGCGTCCCCGCGTTCGCCCCCGATTCGTCGAGCGCCGCCGGGGCCGGCCTGCCCGTCGCGCGAGCCAGTACGTCCACGCGGTGTAACCCGGGCTCGTCGGGGACGAAGCGTCCGGCGTACTCGCCGTCCCGCTCGACGGTCCAGTCGAGTGGGACCTCGGAAGTCGCGCCGCTCGGGCTCGTGATCACGGCCGTGACCTCGGCCCCGTTCACACGCAGGTACCGCTCGTCTTCCACCTCGGCCCGAATCTCGAGGGGCTCGCCCGGCGGGGCGGCGCCTTCGTCCAGATCGAGCCGGGCGCGACCGGGTGTCTCGTGGACGAGCCAGCGGATGATCTGCCGCCACAGGGTCTCGTGGGTCTGATCCTCGAGCGGGATGTCCGCGTGCATCTGCCAGAGCCACGAGTCCTGCATCGTGAACGCGATCGCCAAACCCCGTCCGTACCTCTGGTGAGCGAGCAGCACGCGATCGTCGCTCCCGTCGATCGGTCGACCCATGAGGAGCGTCACGGCGCCGGGCTTCACCCGCGATACGCGATTCACGGATGTGATCGCGGGCAGCGATGTCCAGCGCTCCTCCGACGCGTCCGCGTCATCGGCGATCCGCATGGCCGGGTGTCGACGACCCGCCGGGGTCAGCTCGGGCAGGATCTCGAGCACGTCGGGCTCGCCGGGGCCTTCCAGGATGATCGGGAGCGCGTCGGCCAGCGGCGTCCCGGCGTAGCCCCCTTCGCCGAGCGCGCGACGACCGCCGAGCACGAGCAACCCACCGCCCCGCTGCCCCACGAAATCCGCCATCATCTGCAGCTGGTCGTGCGTGAAGAAGCTGGCCTCCACGCTGCCCAGGATCAGACCCGCGTATCCGTAGAGCTCTTCGCGAGTCTTGGGGAATCCGCCCGCGAGCTCCTCGCCGTCGTCGACGTCGAGACGCAGGAACTTCTCATCCGCGGTTCGGAGCAACGAGACGACTCGAAGGTTGTCGTCCTCCGCGACCGCTCGCCTCACGAACTTGTGCTCCGGTCGTGGCGACCCCTCGAAGTACAGGACCTTACGACGGCTCGACGTCACCTCGACGAGCGCGCGGCGCTCGTTGTTCTCGGTCAGCGCCTCGCCCTCGATCGGCGCGATCGAGAACCGCAATTCGCGCGGACCCGAATCCTCCAGCGTGAACTGCACCTGGATGGGAACGTCGCCGTCGGGCCCGAGCTCCACGACCTGCGTCCCGACGATCCGACCGTCGTCCTCGACATCCAGGCGAACGCTTCGTCCGGCCAGAC
>JAKSCH010000240.1 GCA_022360695.1 Gemmatimonadota bacterium | reverse complement strand
GGCGATGATCGCCGGCGCCCCGGCCAACCCGCCCGACAGGGTCTCCGCGAGTGCCCGATCGATGACGCCACGCGCGCGGTCGAGGTCCACGCGGCTATTCGTCCGCCTCTTCTTCGCGCTCCGGATCGTCGGCGGCCGGCGTCCGATCGTCCGGCTCGGACAGTGGGCGCGTCTCGAAACCCTCGGCCGTCGCGATCAGCTCCTCGATCCGACCCGATGCTCGATCGAGCCACTCGTTCGCCCGCTTGAGCCTCGCCACGCCCTGCTCGAACAGCGACACGGCTTCGTCGAGCCCCACCCCTTCCCGGTCCAGACGCTCGACGATCTCTTCGAGCTCGGCGATGGCGGTTTCGAACTCGAGCTGCTGGTCTCCGAGACGCGTCACTCGACGACCTCGACCTCCTCGACGCGGGCACCCACCACCGCGCCGCGGGCGCGCAACCGGAACGGGTCTCCCACCCGGAAGGCGTCGGGGCCCGACAGCAGTCGTCCGTCCGGGCTCGTCGCCACGCTGTACCCGCGCGCGAGCGTCGCGAGCGGGCTGAGCGCGTCGAGGCGACCCGAGAGCGCCCCCACGCGTCGACGCCCGTCGCTCAACGTGCGCTCGATCCGCCGTGGCAGCTGCCGCCGTAGACGCCGCAGCCGCGCGCGTCCCTGATCGACGCCTCGCCGGAGCCCGCGCTCCAGCGAGCTCGCCTGCCGATCGAGCCCGGCGCGCAGACCGGCGATATCGGGCGCGGCGAGCTCGGCGGCCACGGAGGGCGTGGGCGCGCGGACGTCCGCGACGAGCTCGGCCAGCGTGACATCGATCTCGTGACCGACCGCGCAGACGACGGGCACCCGGCACGCGGCGACCGCCCGAACGGCGACCTCCTCGTTGAAGCACCACAGATCCTCGGTCGAACCGCCTCCACGCGTGAGAATCACCGCGTCCAGGGGCTCGACCCGCGACATGCGCTCGAGCGCGTCGCGGATGTCGAACGCCGCCCCTTCGCCCTGGACCCGGCAATCGTGGACGAGCACGTCGACCCACGGACTTCGACGGCGGAGCACGGTCAACACATCGCGGAGCGCGGCCCCGTGGAGCGACGTGACGACCCCCAGACGACGCGGGAACCTCGGAAGGGGGCGCTTGCGCTCCGGGGCGAGCAGGCCGTCGGCCGCGAGCGAGCGTCGCAGCCGCTCGAACGCGAGCCGCCACAGCCCCTCGCCCACCGCTTCGAGCGACCGGGCCACGAGCTGAAAACGCCCGCGTTGTGCGAACAGCGTGGGCTGACCGAAGACCGTGACCTCCATCCCGTCTTCCGGGTCGGCCGGCAGACGCCACGCATCGCCCTGAAACAGCACGCAGTCGACCTGGGCCTCGTCGTCGCGTAGAGAGAAGTAGCGGTGACCGGACGCGGCCCGTCGCCAGCTCGCGATCTCGCCCCGGACCCAAAGCCGGGGCACGCGGTCTTCCAGCAGTCGCTTGGTCGCCCCGTTGAGCGCCGCGACCGAGATGGCCGTCTCGCGCGTCCGGCCGTCGGGTCGCGCGACCTCCTGGGGTTCCCGACTCCGATCCGCCGTGGGCTCGCCGGGGCCGGACCCGGGGAAGAGGGACGTTTGGGCTTCCGACTCCATCAGACGGCGGTCGGCTCGAGCGCGGACCCCACCCGCTCGGCCGCCGTCACGGTGTTCTGTAGCAACATCGCGATCGTCATCGGCCCCACGCCGCCGGGGACCGGAGTGATCCACGACGCCCGCTCCGCCGCCTCGTCGAACGCGACATCCCCGACCAGTCGATACCCACGTTCGCTCGAGGCGTCCTCGACCCGGTTGACGCCCACGTCGATGACGACCGCCCCCTCCCGGACCATGTCTCCCCGGATCATCTCCGGACGGCCCACGGCGACGATCAGGATCTCGGCCAGTCGCGTGACGGCGGCCAGGTCCTTGGTCCGGCTGTGCGCCACGGTCACCGTCGCGTTCGCCCCCTCCTCTTTCTGGAGCAGGATGCTCGACATCGGCATCCCGACGATGTTCGACCGCCCGACGATCACGACGTGCGCGCCCGACGTGTCCACGCCCGTGCGCTTGATCAGCTCTTGCACGCCCGCCGGCGTGGCCGGACGAAACGCATCCCGATCCCCCTGGGCCATCCGCCCCTGGTTCACCGGGTGGAATCCATCCACGTCCTTCGAAGGATCGATCCGCTCCGTCACCTCGGTCTCATCGAGATGCCCCGGCAGCGGCAGCTGGACGAGAATCCCGTGGACCGAAGAGTCCGCGTTCAGCTCGTCCACGATCCCCAGGAGCTCCGCCTGCGAGATGTCCGCGGGCGGCGTGATGTCGCGCGCGACGATCCCCGCCTCCTCACACGCCCGCGTCTTCATCCGCACGTATACCTGAGACGCCGGATCCTCGCCGACCAGGACGACCGCCAACCCCGGCGTCACCCCCGTCCCCGCGAGCGCGGCGACGCGCGCCGCCACGTCCCCCCGGATCTCCGCCGCGATCGCCTTCCCGTCAATCAACCGTGCAGCCATCTCCCTCACTTCTCTCTAGGGTGAGCATCCCGATGCGCACGCTCCGAGCGCCTAGGTTGGCGACCTCGGCAGCGCCGGCGGATGATGCGGGCAAACGGCGGGACCGCGCTACTCGCCTAACGTCGCGACGGCGGCGGCCGGGCAGGTCGGAGAAGCGGCGTGCCCGGAAGCTCGGGGATCCGGCGACCGTCCCCACTCGCGCCAGCCTTTGCGGCCGCACCAACGTAGAACTTCTCGTCATCGTGGTCGCGCCGGCCGCAACCAGCCAGCGAGTGGGGACGGTCGTCGGATCCCCCGCGCACCAAGCATGGCGCAAGGACGAGCACACAGAGGTAATCGACGAGTTACCGGGCGAAGTCCACCGTCCGCGTCTCCCGCACCACGACGACCTTGATCTGCCCCGGATACTGAAGCTCGTTCTCGATCCGCCGCGCCGTCTTCTCCGACAGCTCCGCCATCTCCTCGTCCGAGATCTTGTCCGGCGTGACCATGATGCGGATCTCGCGACCCGCCTGGATGGCGTAGACCTTCTCGACGCCTTTGTAGGAGCTCGCGATCTCCTCGAGCTTCTCGAGGCGCTTCACGTAGTGCTCGAACGACTCGCGACGCGCGCCCGGTCGCGCCCCCGAGATCGCGTCGGCCGCCGTCACGAGGAACGTCTCCGGATATCGAGCCGGCTCTTCGCCGTGGTGCGCACGGATCGCGTTGAGGACCGCGTCCTTCTCTCCGCAGCGCTTGCACAGCTCGTAGCCGATCTCCACGTGGCTGCCCTCCTGCTGGTGGGTGAGCCCCTTCCCGATGTCGTGGAGCAGCCCCATCCGCTTGACGAGCTGCGCGTCCAGACCGAGCTCGGCCGCCATGTTCGCCGCGATCAACGCGACCTCGCGGGCGTGGGCCAACTGGTTCTGGCCGTAGCTGGTGCGGAAACGGAGGACGCCGAGCACCTCGAGCAGGTTCGGGTGCAGATCGTGGATCCCGAGCTCGTACAGGATCTCGTCGGCGGCCTCGCGCATCGTCTTCTGGACGTCTTCGCGCGCCTTCTCGACGACCTCCTCGATCCGCCCGGGGTGGATCCGTCCATCGCCGACCAGACGCTCCATCCCGACCCGGGCGACCTCGCGTCGCACCGGATCGAAGCAGGACAAGATCACGGCCTCCGGGGTGTCATCGACCACGACGTCCACGCCGGTCGCCGCCTCGAAGGACCGGATGTTGCGCCCCTCGCGACCGATGATGCGCCCCTTCATGTCGTCGCTCGGGAGGACGACCACCGAGACGGCGGCCTCGGAGGAGTGATCGACCGACAGCTTCTCGATGGCCTGAGAGATGATCTTCTTCGCTTCGCGCTCCGCCTCGCGACGCGCACGCTCTCGGACCTCGCGCACGTGTTGCGCGGCGTGCGCGCGCGCCTCGTCCTGGATCTGGCTGATCAGCTCGCCGCGGGCTTCTTCTCTGGACAGACCCGAGAGGGTTTCGAGACGCTGGGCCACGGCGGCCTCGCGCTCGGTCAGATCCGCGAGCCGGGCCTCGAGCTCGGAACGGTCTTTCTCGATCGCGTCGCGGCGGTGATCGAGACGGTCCTGGCGTTGGTCGAGCAGCTCGAGCTTCTTCTCGAGGGTCTCGCTACGCTCGGTCGTGCGCTGTTCGAGACGCTCGATCTCGGTTCGCCGACGCTCGGCTTCGTTCGCCCAGTCCTCGCGTAGTCGCTGGGCTTCCTCGCGTCCCTCGAGCTCCGCCGCCTTTCGGATGCTCGACGCCTCGCTCTTCGCCGCCTCGAGGATCCCTTGTCCTTCCCGCTGTAGACGTCCTCGGGCCCGCTTGAAGCCACGACGCTCCAGGAGCATCCCGACCAACCCGCCGATCACGACTCCCGCGATCGACCACAGCGCCGCGGCTTCGAAGTTCATGGGAACGCCTCGAAGATCTATGACAAAAAAAACCGGTGGACTTCGCCCACCGGTGCGTGCCGCTCGGACCGATTCGCCGAAACGTCGCCCGGCGTTCGATCATCTATTGAGATGCGGGCTATGCGAACGGCGCCCGCCTGACGGACCGCAAGACGAAACGTCCTGTTACAGAAGGTGCTCCGCGCGGCGCACGGGCGCCAGTCGCCGCGTCCGCCAGCGATCGGTGGCCCCCGCGATCAGACATCCAGCGCCAGCTCCGCGCTTCCCTTCCCGTTCGCTCCGGAGCTCGTCACGGACTCGAGTCGAGAGACCAGCTCGCCGATGCGGTCCTGGACCGTGTCGGTCAGCTCTTCCGCCTCTCGCCGGGCCCGGAACAGCTCGTCCGTGATCTTCAGCGCGGCCAGGATCGCCGCGCGATGGGGCTCCGTGATGTGACCGCCGACGTGAGCCTCCTGGATCGCGTCATCCACGTATTTCGCGCACTCCAGCGTGTACTCTTCGCCGAGGTCCGTTCGGATCTGGTACTCCTCGCCGAAGATCATCACGCGCACCGGAGCGGCGTCCGCTTTCGTGCTCATACCTCATCCTCCACGACCGCGAGCCGAGCTCTCAGACGTTCCGCCCGCTCCTTCGCCTGCGCGAGCGTCTCTCTCAGCCGCTTGTTCTCGGCGGCGACCCGCTTCAAGCGCTCCTCCAGGTCGCCCGACCCGTTGCTCCCCGATCCGCCGACCACCTCGCGCAGCTGACCGTACTCGGACTCGGCCTGTTCGGCGCGCTGCTTGGTCGCGCCGTACTCGACGGTGAGGCGATCGACCGCGCCCACGAGGCGATCCAGCGCCGCCTCGACATCGCGTCCGCGACTAGGAGCTTCGGATCTCGGCATCGAACTGTTCCTCCAAGGCACCGGAGACTGCGCCCATCTCCGATTCGACTTCGTCATCGGTCAGCGTACGGTCGGGCGCGCGGAAGCGAAATGCCCACCCCAGCGCTCGTCGACCCTCCCCGAGCTCCTCGCCGGCGTACACGTCGAACAGCCGCACGTTTTCCAGGAGGTCGGAGGCCGCCCCCCGGACCGCCACCTCGACGTCGCCGGCGCGAACCCGGGCCGGCACGGTGACGGACAGGTCCCGCCGCACCGCGGGAAACGGCGAGGTCTCGCGGTAGGTCGCGTGGTCGCGCGGGCGCACCGCATCCAGGTCGAACTCGAGCGCGAAGGCGGGCGCGGCCCACGGCGGCATGTCCAGCGCGGCGTCGCGGACCGGACCGGCGAGGCCGACGAGACCGTCATCGGTCTCGATCGCGAACGCGCCCGTCCCGAGCCACCCGGCGGACCCCAGGGCGTTCTCGTCGTCCCCGGCGGGCGCGGGGATCGTGCGACCGCCGACCAGCCGAGCGACGCGTTCGACGATCGCCTTCAAGTCCCACGCATCGAGATCGTCGGCCAGCCCCGACCAATGGGCGGGCGTGCGACCGCCCGTGAGCACGACGCCGACCCGGCGTGCCTCGGCGAAGCGCTCGATCCCGCTCCCCTCCCCGTAGTCGAAGACCGTGCCGATCTCGAACAGACGGACATCCCGGTGGCCCCGAGCGAAGTTGTGCTCCACCCTCCGCAGCAGCACCGGCACCATGCCGGCCCGGAGATAGCTCTCCTCCGCCGAGAGCGGGTTGGGTACGGCCACGATCGCGCGGTTCCCCCGGTGCTCGCCCGGCATGAAGCT
>JAKSCH010000125.1 GCA_022360695.1 Gemmatimonadota bacterium | reverse complement strand
CTCCGAACACCTCTCGCGCATCCTCGTCGACCCGCGCGACTCCGACGTCGTGTACGTCGCGTCGCAGGGGCCGCTCTGGTCCCCCGGCGGCGACCGTGGCCTCTTCAAGACGACCGACGGCGGTGAGACGTGGACGAACGTCCTCTCGGCCGGCGAGTACACGGGCGTCACCGACGTCGTCATGGATCCGCGCGACCCCGACGTCCTGTACGCGGCCACCTGGCAGCGCCACCGTACGGTCGCGGCGCTGATGGGCGGCGGACCCGAGTCGGGCCTCCACAAGAGCACCGATGGCGGCGACACCTGGGCCGAGCTCACGACCGGTCTGCCGTCGGGCCCCAAGGGCAAGATCGGTCTCGCGATCTCGCCTCAGGATCCGGACATCGTGTACGCCGCGATCGAGACCACGCGGACGCGGGGCGGGATCTGGATGTCGGAGAACCGCGGCGCGTCGTGGACCCAGATGTCCGATGAGGTCTCCGCCGCGACGGGACCCCACTACTACCAGGAGCTCTACGCCTCGCCCCACCGGTTCGGCCGGATCCTCCTCGTGAGCAGCCGGACACGGATCTCGAACGACCACGGCGCGACGTTCGAGCGCATGAACGTGAACGGCAAGCACGTCGACGATCACGCGATCGCGTTCCAGAAGGACGACCCCGACTACATGATGGTCGGGACGGACGGCGGGATCTTCGAGACGTTCGACGACATGGAGACGTGGCGCTACGTCCGGAATCTCCCGCTCATGCAGTACTACAAGATCTCGGTCGACGACGCGGAGCCGTTCTACAACGTGTTCGGCGGCACGCAGGACAACGGGTCGAACGGCGGCCCGTCGCGCACCGACACGAGCCACGGGATCCGGAACGCGGACTGGTTCAAGACACTCGGCGCCGACGGACACGGCTCCGCGACCGAGCCCGGCAATCCGGATATCATCTACGGCGAGACCCAGCAGGGGGGTCTCCACCGCATCGACCGCCTTACGGGCGAGCAGGTGTTCATCCAGCCGCAGGCGGGCGAGGGCGAGGGGTTCGAGCGCTACAACTGGGACGCGCCGATCGAAGTGAGCCCGCACGATCCGCGACGCATCTATTTCGCCTCGCAGCGCGTGTGGCGTACGGACGATCGGGGCGACAGTTGGACGGCGATCTCGGGCGATCTCACCCGCGATCAGGAGCGCGTCGAGCTGCCCATCATGGGCCGGCGCCAGGGCTGGGATAACGCGTGGGATGTCGGCGCCATGTCCAACTACAACACGATCACGTCGCTCGGCGAGTCGCCGTTGGTCGAAGGGCTCATCTACGCGGGGACGGACGACGGGCTGCTCCAGGTCACCGAGGACGGTGGCCGGAACTGGCGCCGGATCGAGGTCGGCTCGATCCCCGGCGTGCCGGCGACGGCGTTCGTCAACGACATCAAGGCCGATCTCTTCGACGAGGGCACGGTCTACGTGGCGCTGGACGACCACAAGAACGGGGACTTCCGTCCCATGCTCGTGAAGTCCACCGACCGCGGCGCGTCGTGGACCTCGATCGCGGGCGACCTGCCCGACCGGCACCTCGTGTGGCGGGTGGTCCAGGATCACGTCGATCCCGACCTGTTGTTCGCCGCCACCGAGTTCGGTGTCTTCTTCACCAACGACGGCGGGAACCGCTGGGTCGAGCTGGGCGGCGCGCCGACGATCTCGTTCCGCGACATCACGATCCAGCGGGCACACGAGGACGTGGTCGCCGGCTCGTTCGGCCGCGGGATCTTCATCCTGGACGACTACGCGCCGCTCCGGGACCTCGACGCCGAGACGCTGGCGCGCGAGGCCGCCCTCTTCCCGGTGCGGACGGCGTTCTGGTACGTGCCGAGGCAGCTCGCCGACTCGCAGGGAAACAACGACTACGAGGCCGACAATCCGCCCTTCGGCGCGGTCTTCACGTATCACCTGCGCGACGGCTACGCCTCGCTCGAAGACCAGCGGAAGGAGCGGGAGGAGGCGCTCGGCCCGGATGAGGACGTCCCGTTCGACTGGGAGGCCATCGAGGCCGAGCTACGCGAGCAGGGGCCGGAGGTCGAAGTGGTGGTCCGCGATGCGGCCGGAACGGTGATCGACCGCGTCGACGGTCCGACCTCGGCGGGGGTGCATCGGGTGGCCTGGGATCTCCGACACTCCCCCAAGAACCTGGTCGGGCTCGGCGGCG
>JAKSCH010000413.1 GCA_022360695.1 Gemmatimonadota bacterium | reverse complement strand
TCCACTCCAGGAGGATCGCGGGGCGTTTGGCTCGGATCATGTCGGAGGCCCCGCGGAGGAAGGCGAGCTCGCTGCCCTCGACATCGAGCTTCACGTGCACGGTCCCGGGGAACGAGCGCCAATCCACGTCGTCATCGAACCGACGGAGGGGAACCAAGGCTCGATCGGCGCCTTCGGTCGCCGAATGCGTCGGGTAGATCCCGGCCGAGCCCGAGGTCTCCCGGGGCGTGAACAGCTCGACCTCGCCGCGCTCGTCCCCGCAGGCGAACGGGCAGACCAGGTGGGGAGCGTCCCCGTTGGCGGCCAAGGATCGCTCGACGAGGTCCGCGAGACGAGGTTGGGGCTCCACGGCGACGACGAGCCCGCTCGCGCCCACCGCCGCCGCGGCGCACATCGCGAACGTGCCGTGGTTCGCGCCGACGTCGACCATGGTGTCGCCCGAGGCGAGCCGTCGGGCGTAGCGTCGTGCCTCCGCATCGGGATCGTGAAGCTCTCGGACGACGCTCAGGAACCGGGCGTCGCGAAGGTCCAGGAACACGGTCCGAGCGACGAAGTCCTCGGCCGGACGCGCCGGCATCTCGATGTCGAGCCTCACCACGTCCGGCGACGAAGCTCGTCGTGCCATTCGGGCCGCGGCGAGGAGCGCGCGCTCACCCCACCACACCCTGCGCTGGCCGAGCAGGCGGGTCTGCACCCAGCAGAACGTCGCGAACCCTCGATAGGGCGCGGGCAGCTGTCGACGCAGCGCCGCGTCGCGGAGCCACGCGACGTTCTCCCGACGATACAGCCAGCGACCCGGGCTCTTTCGCCGCCCCCGCGAGCGCCTCAGGCCTCGGAAGCCTCGCCGGAGAATTCCAGCCCCGGCGGACCCTGCTCGGAACCGACCCGGCCGATCTCGATCGGCGCCACGTAGTAGTTCTCGCCGAGCACCGGCGCTCCCGCCACGCGTCGCATGAGGGCGATCTGGCCCGTGTGCGTGAGCGCATCGGCGATCGGGGCCTGGAAGATCCGCTCGGGCCGACGTCCCGGGGGCTCCGCGGCGAGCCGCGCGTCCAGCGCTTCGACGGCGGCGAAGAACCGGTCGCATTCCTCTTCCCACGGGAGCGGATCGGAATCCTTCCACGTGGGAGCGCCCTCCGCGATCGAGCGCGCCCACTCCATCAGGTCGCCCATGTGCGCGAGCACCTCTCCCGGCGTGCGGGCCCCCTCGAAGATGGAGAACTCGCCGAACCCCTCGGGGGCGCCTCGGCAGGTCTTGGCCGCGCGGTACGCGAGGGTCGCCAAGGTGTGTCTCAAGAGCTCGACGCGATCGTCCGCCGGACCGCCGGCCTCCGTCGTCATCGGGACGTCTCGAGAACGCCGCATCTCTCGGCGTTGGTGTCGTCCGCGCGCCCAGGCGACATGGATTCCCTCCTTCCGATAGACCGTGGCGCGCCTAGCCTAGACGCCCGTACGAACGCGATCAACCCGATGGGCACGCGACCCCCGCGGCCCGTGAGGTGTCCGGTCGGCCGCGCCCGTGCGGCGGCCCGACGCCAAACGGTGACACTTTCGGCAGCTCCCTCCCGTAACTCTATTTTGTAGGACATTTCCACGGAGGGATCCGCGTGACGAAACGGAAGTTTCTCGGCGAGTTCGAGCAGTTGGTCTTG
>JAKSCH010000063.1 GCA_022360695.1 Gemmatimonadota bacterium | reverse complement strand
GATCGTCTCCAGCTCGCGCGCGTCGGAGCCCGTCGCATAGCACTCGGTCCGATTGCACGTCGAGAGCACGACGCACTCGGACACGCTTTCGTTCGCGACGAGACCCCGTACCCAATCGGTAAGCCGATCGCCCAGGAGCGCGAACTGCTCGCGGACCTCGATCGGTGCGGTCCTATGGCTCAGACCGATCACCAACAGGTTCGAGCCATCGGTCACAGGAAGAACTCCGTCGAGCTGCCCAGCGATCGGAAGACCAGGAACGTGACTCCGCTCGTCAGGAACGCCGCCACCGAGACGACGGCGGCGCGAGGCCCGAACGCATCCGTGGGCCGGCGCGCGGCCAGCGCGACCGCGTACGCGGCCCAGGTCAAGAACCCGTGCGACACGTCGCGATCCGCGAACGAGAACTCCCGCTCGAACGTCAGCGTGAGGCTCCAGCCGACGAACAGCCCGACCGCGAGGACGGACAACCCGGCCGCCAACGCGACGCGGTTCATGCGATCCAAGCTCTCGAGCGAGGGGAAGAACCGAAACACGTTCCCGAACTCCTTCTGCTTCAGCGCGCGAAACTGGAAGAGGTACATGGCCGCTGCGACAGAGGCCAGGAGCAGGCTCGCGTACCCTCCGAGGACCGCCAGGATGTGTCCGACGAGCCACGGACCGCGCAACTCGGCGCTGGGGCGCGCCGGCGTGAGCCCCGCCCACAAGCTGGCCGACAGCATCAACACGACGAGCGGGAGGACGAGCAGACCCGCGGACCATCGCTCGGATCTGCGGCTGGCCAGGAAGTATCCGACTACGAGGGCCAGCGCGAGGGTGGCGGTGGCCGGACCGACCCCCACCATGGGTGGCGTTCGGTAGGAGATCCAACTGGCGAGCAGACCGGACACGTGGAGGGTCGCCGCCAGACCGGCCAGGATCGCGGATCGAGCGCGCTCGCGATCGGTCGCGCTTCGGAATTCCGCGAGTTGAACGAGCCAAGCGGCCGCATACCCCGATACAGCAGCCGTGAGGAGGAGCTGGATCACCATCCCTCGAGGATGCGGCCGCTCGGCCCCCTACGTCTATATGAGCTCCCGCGCGCCCACGCCCGAGATGGGACGGAGCGAGCGAGTCCCTTCTCTAGTACGCCACCGCCCGGCGAACGCGCCGCCCCTCGGATCCCTTCTCGGGGGCTGCGTCCTTCAAGTCTTCGATCCGCGCGGTGGCGGTCTCCGCCTCCGCCCGGATGACGCGGATCGTCGCGAGGCGATCCTCGATCCGCGCATCGGCATCGTCACGCGGGTCGAACACCGCGAACTCATCGCCGACCCGGACGCCGTCCTCGGTCCCCGCGTCGATGAACACCATGTCGCCCTCGCTGAGGAGCGCCTGCTTCACCTCGAGTCCGATCAGCTCGACGCGGAGCTCGCCATCGGCCTCGGTCTGCTGAAGCGTCGCGGGGACGTCGAACGTCTCGGCCGGGATCACGGGATCTCCGATCGAGAAGTCGCCGTAGAGCTGCGTGACCACCGCGCGCGCGAACTGTTCTCGATCGTCGCCTTCGACGACGAGCACGTCGAGGAGCGCGAGCGACTCGGCGATCTCGAGCCCCCGCGTGCCGTCCCGCCACCGGATGGCGCGCAGCCGGTCGCCCGGGCGGACGACGAGGTCCTCGAGCTCGATCACGACGATGTCCCGAAGCCGGATCGCCGGCGGGATCCGCATGTGGAGCGGATTCCCTTCGATCACGCGCTTCGTCCGGCCGTGCGATCGATAGTCGTTCTTCTCGACGAGCATCGGTGCGCGGTAGAAGTCACCGAACGAGACGAGCGCGGGGGCTCGGTAGGTCTCGACATCGAGACCGCCGAGCACCGTCTTGCCGATGGGGGACGAGTCGAAGATGCTCGGGCCGCCGAACCACGTCACGCCGCGGGAGTAGTCTCGGCTCGGCCCCGCGGCGCGCCGCTCGACGGGTTCCCAGATGTCCTCCGACGCCGCTTCGAGCGGATCGTTCCTCAGACGATCCGCGACGACGACCGCGCCGGGAATCGCCAGCACCTCGCCCGGATAGATCCAGTGCGGATCTTCGACGACGCGCGTGTTGATCTCGTATATGTCCGGCCAACGGAAGGGATTCGCCAGGTAGAAGCCGGCGAGGTCCCACAGCGTGTCACCTCGCTCGACCGTGTGCGAGCGAGGCTGCGCCGACTCGAGGATCTCGACCTCCGGCTCCTCGGCACGTTCCTGGGCGAACGTCGCCCCGGGCGCGACGAAACCGGAGAAAACCGCCAGGAGAGCGACGTACCGCGTCGTCCCGACCCCTCGTCCCCACACATCCACGAACCCGCCCATCGCTCCTCCTCCCGAAGCAGGCCTGTCTCGAGACGCCCGATCCGAAGGGTACGAATCTGCGTCCGCGAGGCGTCGAGCCTGCAACATCCGGGCTCTCTTCCCCACCTCGCGACCGCGGCCGCAAAGCGCCTCACGTCGCGGTCTCAGGCCACCCGACCACCCGAAAAAAAACGTACGACCGGCCTCGCGACGGCACAAATGTGACGAGGCGGTGAAAAAATGTTCGAGGCGTCGCCGTCAGAAGGGCAGATCGTCCTCGCCGGCGACGGCCTGGTTCGAGAACTCCGAGAAGTCCGACCCGGCCGAACCCGCCGATGCGGCGGAATATGCCTCGCGGCCGCCGCTGTTGCCGAGCATGATCATTTCGAGCGCCCGAATCTCGGTCGTGTACTTGGTCTGTCCATCTTGGCCTTCCCACTGCCGATACTCGATCCGGCCCTCGATGTATACCCGGTCCCCCTTCTTGAGATATCGCTCGGCGATCTCGGCCAG
>JAKSCH010000091.1 GCA_022360695.1 Gemmatimonadota bacterium | reverse complement strand
CTGCGCACTTCGTTCAGCCCCCGAGCGACGAGCTCGCGGCGAACGCGGGCCGCCTTCGACACCCGTGGATCCTCCGGCACGGAGCTCGGGCGGAACCGGCGATCCTCGGCGGGGAACTCCTCGAAGCCGACCCGACGCGCCACCTCCTCCACCACGTCGATCTCGCGGGTGAGATCGGATCGCCAACCCGGGACGGTGACGGAGACGACGCCCGCCTCTTCGTCGACCCGTGGCGCCAGACCGATGGGGCTCAGGAGGTCGCCCACGCCGCGAGCGTCGAGCGAAAGCCCGAGCACCCGACCCACGCGCCCGACGCGGAGCGAGAGATCGATCGGCGACGCCGGGCTCGGTCCGACCCGGAGCGCCTCGGGCTCGGCCTCGCCGCCCGCCGTCGCCAGGATGAGCTCGACGCACCGGGCGAGCGCCGCCTCCTGCGCGTGCAGGTCGATCCCACGCTCGAAACGATACGACGCGTCGGTCGCCAGACCCGCGTCGCGGGCCGTCGCCCGCACGCCCATGGGCCGGAAGGCGCCGCATTCGATGAGAAGATCGGTCGTGGCCTCGGTCACCTCGGTCGCCGCGCCGCCCATCACGCCCGCGAGCGCGATGGCTCGATCGGGGTCCGCGATCACGGTCGACCCGCGCGTCAGCTTACGCTCCTCCCCATCCAAGGTCGTGAGCGTCTCGCCGTCGGTCGCGGCGCGGATGCGAACCTCGGATCCCGCGATCGTAGCGAGATCGAACGCGTGGAGGGGCTGGTTCCGCTCGAGCATCACGAAGTTGGTCGCGTCCACGACGTTGTTGATGGGACGGGCGCCGGCGGCGAGCAGCCTTCCGGCGAGCCAGGCCGGCGACGGGCCGATCTTCACGCCCCGGATCACCGCGCCCATGTACCGCGAGCAGCGGTCCGAGGCCTCGATGCGCACCCTCACGCCCGCGCCCGCCGTCTCGGCGTCGCCGTCTCGCCACGTCGCGTTCCACGTCGTCCCGAAGTCGCGCTCCCGGATCGCGGACAGCGCCGGCACCAGCTCGCGCGCGACCCCCAGGTGGCACGCCAGATCGACGCGATTGGGGTTGAGGTCGAGCGTCAGACGGGTATCCGGGAGCCCCAGCGCGTCGGAGAGGGACGCCCCGGGCCGGAGATCGTCCGCGAGACGCATGATCCCGCCCTTGTCGCGACCCAGCTCGAGCTCGACCTCGGAGCACAGCATCCCGTGGCTCAGCTCCCCCCGAATCTTCCGCGCTTCGATCTCGAAGCCCGACGGGAGCGCGTGGCCGGGGGCGACGTGTGGATAGAGCGCACCCTCGACGATGACGGGCGCGCCACAGACGACGTCGAGCGGCTCCGCATCGCCGCGGTCCACCTTGCACAGGCTCAGCCGGTCCGCGTTCGGGTGCGGGCCGACCTCGAGGACGCGTGCCACCACGATGCCGTCGAGCCCCGCGCCCACCGGCTCGATCTTCTCGACCGCGGCCGCGATCATCGTGAGTCGCTCGGCCAGGGCGCGTGGGTCGTGCAGCTCTTCGGGAAGCCCGACCAGCTCGTCGATCCAGTCGACGGACAGGTTCACGACAGCTGCTCCAGGAAGCCGACGTCGCCCTCGTAGAGCAACCGCATGTCCGGGATGCCGTGACGTACCATGGCGATCCGGGCGGGCCCCATCCCGAACGCGTAGCCCGTGTACTTCTCCGGATCGTAGCCGACCGCCTCGAACACGGCGGGGTCGACCATGCCGCTACCCATGATCGTGATCCACCCCGTCCGCTTGCAGGTCGAGCAGCCGCTGCCTTCGCACACGGTGCAGCTCACATCGACTTCCGCCGATGGCTCGGTGAACGGGTAGAACGATGGGCGAAACCGACTCTTGGCGCGCCGACCGAAGAACTTCCGCACGAAGTGTCGGATCGAGGATCGGAACTCGATGAAGTCCACGCCTTCATCGACGGCGAGCCCCTCGATCTGCTCGAACGCGGGCGCGTGCGAGGGGTCGAACGAATCGCGACGATAGGCCAAGCCGGGGACCAGGACGCGAACCGGCGGTTCGTGGTCCTGCATCACACGCGCCTGCATCGGAGACGTGTGGGTTCGCAGCACGATGTCGTCGTCCAGATAGAACGTGTCCATCATGTCGGCGGCGGGGTGATCGAGCGGGATGTTGAGCGCCGTGAAGTGGTACCACGTCGTCTCGATCTCGGGACCCTCGACGCGAGAGAACCCCAGGTCCTGGAAGATCTCGCAGATCTCGTCGATGACGCGGGTCACCGGGTGAAGCGATCCCGTCCACGCGCCTCGCGCCGGCAGGGTCGCGTCGAAGGCCGACGCGTCGGCGGCCTCGTCCGGGTCCGCGAGCCGAGCCGCCTGCTCTTCCCACGCCTCGGTCAGGGCGGACTTCACGGCGTTGGCGCGTTGCCCCACCTCCCGCCGCGCTTCGGCCTCTACCTTTCCGATCGACCCCATCGCGTCGGCCAGCTGTCCGTTGCGGCCGAGAAAGTCGACGCGGGCCGCCTCCAGCGTGTCAGGGTCCGCCGCCGCCCGAATCGCGGCCAGCCCCTGCTCCTCGAGCGTGGCCAGGCGATCGAGGAGCGATGCCCCGACCGCGGTCATGGGGCGTGCGCTTTGGCTACCTCCGCGAGCTCGGTAAAGGCGGCCGGGTCCCGAACGGCCAAATCCGCCAGGACTTTTCGATTGAGCTCGACGCCCGCGCTGCGGAGGCCACTGACGAAGCGCGAGTACGAGATGCCGTTCGCGCGCGCCGCCGCGTTGATCCGGGCGATCCACAGCCGTCGGAAGTCGCGCTTCTTGCGGCGCCGATCCGTGTACGCGTAGGCCCAACCGCGCTCGACGGAGTTCTTGGCCGTCCGGTATAGCTTCGACCTCGCGCCGAACTGTCCGCGCGCTTCCTTGAGGATCTTCTTCTTTCGCTTGTTCCGAGCGACGCTGTTGGTCGATCGCGGCATGACCGCACCTCCCGCTCAATCAAAGTCGTTCTGCCCCATCGACGCCGGGACGGCCGCCGGGGCGCATCATCTTCTGTGGTGACGGAGCTCGGCTACCCGCCGAGGAGTCGTTTCACGCGTTTCTCATCGCCCTTGGCGACGAGCGTCCCCCGTCGGAGTCGTCGCTTTCGTTTCGGCGACTTCTTCGTGAGGATGTGGTTCGCGTATGCGCGCTGGCGACGGAACTTTCCGCTACCGGTCTTTCGAAACCGTTTCGCCGCCGAGCGGTTGGTCTTCATCTTCGGCATCGTTCGGATGCTCCCTTCAGCCCACGGCGTCTCGCGGGCGAATCCTTCGTCAGTGTGTCCGGTTCGGTCCCATCATCATCGTCATCGTCCGTCCCTCGTGACGGATGTCCGACTCGACGATCGCGATGTCTTGCAGTCGCTCCTTCACCTGCTCGAGCAAGGTTCGTCCGCGCTCCGGGTGCGTGACTTCCCGCCCTCGGAACATGAGGGTGAACTTCACCTTGTCTCCATCCTCCAGAAACCGACGCGCGTGTCTCATCTTGAACTCGATGTCGTGCGCCTCGATCTTGGGGCGCAGCTTCACCTCTTTCACGTGTATGACGTGCTGCTTCTTCTTCGCCTCGCGCGCCTTCCGTGCTTCTTCGTACTTGAACTTTCCGAAGTCCATCAAGCGGCACACCGGCGGTCGCGCCCCCGGGGCTACTTCAACGAGATCGAGTCCGCGTTCCGAAGCGAGCGCCCTCGCCTCGTCGGTCGCGACAATTCCGAGTTGCTCGCCCTCCTCGTCGATCAACCGGATCGGACTGATTCGAATTCGTTCGTTGACTCTTGGTTCTTCGTTCACTTCACCTCGTTTGCTGCTCCCGCTTCCGGCGAGTGCCTTCCAATGAAAACGCCCGGGTTCGGCGCGTGCCGACCGGGCGATGACGAAACACCCCTCGTCGCGCGACGAAGGGGATCGGTTCCGACCCGGCAGCAGCGCAGGCTCGCGCGCCAAGAGGGTGGGGGCTCGAACGCCCCGCTTGCCTTGTTTTTACTGGCCAAAAAGTGCTTCGGCCTCAAGGGGTTGTCAACGTCGGCGGGGAGCCGAATCCGGCGGAGCGGTCCGCCCCCCGTCACGTTTCGAGCGACTTCGTCGACGTGCGCGCGCGGAGCCGTTCCACGAACTCCTCCACCGGGACCACGACCTGCTTCTCCTCGGCGCCCCGCGCGCGGACGGCCACCGTTCCGGCCTCGATCTCGCGCTCGCCGACGACGAGCAGGTACGGGACCTTCTGGAGCTCGCCGTCGCGGATCCGGTATCCGAGCGTGTCGGATCGATCGTCGAGCTCGACCCGGGCGCCCTCCTCGACGAGGCGCTCGTACACGGCGCGCGCGCCCTCCTCCTGCGCATCCGTGATGGGCAAGACCCGGACCTGGACCGGCGCGAGCCACGGCGGGAACGCCCCCGCGAAGTGCTCGATCAGCACGCCCGTGAAGCGCTCGAGCGACCCGAAGATCGCTCGGTGGATCATCACCGGACGGTGAGGCTGGTTGTCCGAGCCTACGTACTCGAGGTCGAACCGCTCCGGGAGGTTGAAGTCGAGCTGGATGGTCGCGCCCTGCCACTCTCTGCCGATCGCATCGTCGTACTTGATGTCGATCTTCGGACCGTAGAACGCACCGCCCCCTTCATCGATGCCGTACGCCAGCTCGGCCCGGGCCAGCGCCTGGCGCCGCGCATCCTCGGCGCGGTCCCAGATCTCGTCGTCGCCGATACGCTTCTCGCCGTCGGGACGGGTGGACAGATCGAAACGATAGGTGAGCCCCAACGTCGACATGACCG
>JAKSCH010000033.1 GCA_022360695.1 Gemmatimonadota bacterium | reverse complement strand
CCGAACTCGGTTGCCGAGGCACGCAGCTCATCTGCCAACAACTCGCCAATGAAGGCGCGCATATCGTCGGTCAGTGGGGGCTTCCCCGCTCCGGATTTGCGGTTGTAGTCGGCAGACAGCGCGCCGCTGGGCTTCTCGGGGTCGCCACCGAGGAAGGTCACGACGCGCGATCGGAACTCGGATGCATCGCGGAGCAGATCGTCGAACAGAAACAGCCGAAACTGTGTTTCCGGCACGATACGACGCCATCTGGAGACGATCTTCGTCTGATAACTTCGGGCGCGCAGGTGCCCCCTCCACTGCTTGTTGATCGTCCGCTCGTCGAGCTCCTCGTCGATCCGCCCCGTTCGCACGCGCATGGCCAGCGCCGACCACAAGCGCTCCACGGGATCTCGCGCGATGAACACGACCCTCAGGTGCGGGAACTTCTTGATGATCCGTCGGACGATCGGCGCCCGAACCGTCGAATACCCGGGCGTGACGTCTCCGGAAAGGGCGGATCCCTTGGCCGCAAAAAGCTCCGCGTAATCGCCATATCCCACCCTCGCCTTGATCAACCGGAGGGCACTCAGGTGAACCCGGGTGACCAGCGGATTCTCGGCGCGGACCGGATCATTGCCCCCCCTTCGCAGTCGAGGCCCCGCGGCTCTGACCCCCACTCTCTTGCGCATGAGAGCCGTATAGCGGTGAAGGAAGTCGATATCGCGCGAGTCCAGAGCGCGCGCTTGTACCGTCGCGCGTTGATGGTTCGTGGCGTCGAGATCCAGGCGGGCTCGTTAGTAGAGCCTCGTGGCCCTTCTCCACCCGCTAGGCCGCCAATCGAAGAAGTGAAGCTCTTTGATTGGTGGCATCCAGAAATCTTCGTGATGTTGCAGCTGATCGTAGAGCCAGCGAGTACCGGCCTTCTGGGCTCCGACACACATGAAGTCGGGGCCCCGACGGAGCGGATGGGTCATATCGACCAGTGGGCTAACGACTCAGGCCACGAGCGGATGAACGTCTGGACTCGAGGTTCGAGCCGTCCGCACCCGTCCTGATGGAGGATCCGCCTCCGTTGCCCACGCTTGGGTCCTGCTCTCAGGGATTTTCGTTATCGAGAACCGCGACCGCCGCTTCTCCCCGATCGATCCTCGGCCGCCGGTGCCGGCGTCATCGCCGGTGGCGCCATCTCCACCATCCGCATCACCTCCTGGACGACGCGCTCGATCTGCGGATCCCGGCCCTGGACGAGCACGTTCGGGTCGTCCCAGACCTCGATGTCCGGGGCGACACCCTCACCCTCCCAGAACCAGTGCCCGTCGTTGTCGTAGAGACGCGCGCCGGGGACCGTGATCGAGCCGCCATCGATGAGCCCGTGACCGGTCGCGGGGCCCACGAGGATGCCGAGCGTCCGCTCGCCGACGATCGGTCCGGCCTCGAGCTCCTGGAACGCCCACGGCAGACCGTCGCCGCCCGAGCCGGCCCAGCCGTTGATGAGCATCCCCATCGGGCCGGGGTTCGTCTTCCGCGGTTGCGTGTGATCGGCGCCGTGACGCCAGTGCAGGTTGTAGACGACGGGACGCTGCATCAGCTCGAGGAACCGGTCCGCGAGCTGCCCGCCACCGTTGAACCGCTCGTCGATGATGAAGCCGCGCTTGTCGAGCTGTCCGTAGTACATCCGGACGAGCTCGAGCTGTCCGCGACCGCCGGTGTTCGACATGTAGACGTACCCGAGCGCGCCGCCCGAAAGCTCGTCGACCATCCGACGGTTGCGCTCGATCCACTCGAGGTAGCGGAGGTTCCGCTCCTGGCCCGTGCCGAGCAGCTCGATGACGACCGAACGAGCGTCCGCATCGGCACCGGTCGAGCTGACGCGCAGTGACACCGTCTCGCCGCCCAGACCTTCGAACGCCGCGTACGGGTCCTTCGCCGGGTCGAGGGGGGCTCCGTTCACGGAGAGGATGTAGTCACCCTCGCCTACATCGACGCCGGGCCGGTCGAACGGCGACCGGGTCTCCGTGTCCCACTCGGCCGGTCGCACGATGCGCGCGATCCGGTACCCGTTCTCATCCTGCGCCCAGTCGATCCCCAGGTACCCCGTGCCGATGGACTGCACACGCTCGGTGTCACCGCCGCCGGTGTACGTGTGCCCGGCGCTCAGCTCCGCCTGCATCTGCGACTGGAGGAACGAGACGTCCCAGCGCGTCCGCGCCTGATCGATCAGCGCGCCGTAGCGGTCGCCGAGCTCGTCCCAGTCGACCCCGTGCATGTCGGGGTCGTAGAAGAAGTCGCGGTAGCGGCGCCAGGTGTCCTGGAAGATCTGCCGCCACTCCTCGCGCGGGACGAGGTTCATCACCAGGCCGTCGGTGGGAATCGGATCCTCGATCCGCTGCTCCGGCCGCGGCTGGACGATGCCGAACCGGTTCTGACTCCGGACGAGAATCGCTTTCCCATCGGCCGTGAGCGCCGCCCCGCCCACGTTCTCCATGATCGTCTCTTCCTCGAGCTCCTCGAGGTCGAGCACCATCAGCGACGGCGGACCGCCGCCCGACCCCGTGTTGGCGAACCGTCGGTACACCAGCTTCCCGTCCATCGGGAGGAGGTTTCCGATGTTGCCCGCGTCGGGCGGAAGAAGCGTGAGGCGCGACTCGAGACCGGGGAAGTCGATGACCACCGACTCGTCCTCGGAGTCCTCGCCGCCCCCTTCCGCGTCGCCTCCCTCGTCCCCCCCGCCTTCTTCTGCTTCATCCTCGCCCGACACCGGCACCTCGTCGTTCATGACCTTCACGAGCGAGGGGACGTCGGGTCGCAGGCTCACCGAAGCGATGCGCGTCGCGTTCGGATAGACCCAGGTCCCGTCGCCCAGTGCCGAGTAGGAAGGGGACATCTCGCGGTTCGTGAGATAGAACAGATAGTCGCCGTCCGCCCCGAAGACCGGGTTCGAGTCGTTGTAGAACCCGCTCGTGGCCTGATGCGACGTGCCCTCCTCGGTGTCGTGGACGAAGATCGCCGTGTTCGCGTTCGGGAGCTGCTGCGTGAACGCGACCCAACGCGAGTCGGGCGACCAGGCGATCGGGAAGCCGAGACGGCCGGGGTGACTCACGTTCGAGACGTGGTTTCCCACGACCGTCGACTGCCCGCTCGCCGCGTCGAGGACGATGATGTCGTTCGTCTCGTCGATGAACGCGAGCTTCTCGCTGTCCGGCGACCAGTAGAGCCGATAGCCGAACCCCATGCCGCGGTTCGTGACCTGTCGGGGCTCTCCCTCGCCGTTCGCGGGCTCGACCCAGACCTCGAACTCTCCCGATCGGTCGCTCCAGTACGCGATCGAGCGGCCGTCCGGCGACCACGCCGGGTGCCGATCGAACGCCCCGCTGGAACGGGTCATGTTGATCGTGTAGCCCTCCGAGACGGGCACGTTGAAGAGCTCGCCCCGCGCCTCGAAGACGACGCGCTTGCCCTCGGGCGAGGCGGTCATGCTCGCGATCCGATCGCTCACATCGACGGACCGCGGCATCTCGACCGACCGGTCGCTCACGACGTTGACGCTCACGGGCTCGTACGACTCGGTCGCGAGGTCGAGCAGGTACATCTCACCGCCCGCCTCGAACACGAGGTCGTTGGGGCCGTCCGACATGAACGAGATGTCGAAGTCGGCGAAGTCGGTGACCTGCGTCATGTCACCGGAGCCGGTGTCGTAGCGCCACACGTTCATGCGGACGTTCGGTCCGCGGTCCGAGACGAAGTAGACTCGGTCGCCGACCCAGGCCGGCTTCCCGTCCGTGCCTCGGTACTCGGTGATCCGCTCCGCCGTATCGTTCCGCAGGTCGTAGAGGATCACGTCCGACGAGAGTCCGCCCTCGTACCGCTTGAACGGGTAGTTCTCCGTGATCTTCGTGATGTAGGCGAGGTGATCGCCATCCGGGGAAAAGCTGGCGAGCTCGCCGTACGGCACCGAGAGCTTCTGCGGGAGGCCACCTTCGGCCGACACGAGATAGAACTGATTCACGTTCCGTCCCGACTCCCGCGCGGACGCGAACAGCAACCGGTCGCCGTCCGGGTGCCATTCGAGCATGCGGTCGAAGTGGGACTGATAGGTCACACGCGTGGGGATTCCGCCCGCCGTCGGGATGACGAAGACATCCGAGTTGCCGTTGTAGCTGGCGGTGTAGGCGATCCGGTCGCCGCTCGGCGAGAAGCGCGGCCAGGATTCTTCGCCCGGCGAGTTCGTGATCTGGACGGCGGTTCCACCCGAGCGTGGGACGAGCCAGATGTCGCCGCCGTAGACGAAGGCGATCTGGGTCCCGGATACGTCGGCGTTTCGGAAGAGCCGGGCGCTCGTCTGAGCGTGGGCCGGAGCCGCCGCCGCGAAGGCAACGACGAGAAGCAGGGTCTTTTTCATCGGACTCCCCGGAGTGGTCGCGATTCGGACGGTGAGACTGATCACCCCGCCCCGTACGAGCAACAGGGCCCACGTTCTTCATGGGCAATCCGAGCCGTAGTACGAGCGGCGCTCGCGACGTAAGAAGAGAGGCCGTTGCCGGTCGCGTACGCGACGTGAGGGGTGGAGCTATCGACGCGTGACTTTGACGAACTCGTAGAGCGAGTGGGCCGGCAGGATAGTCAGCGGCTGCCCCAGTTCAAGTGCTGTATCAGTCACGAGGATCCCGATCTCGAACGGCTGCCCGCCGTCTTCCGCGGTCCCGATCTGGACCCGGGCCGCCTGCGGGGATGAACGTTCGCCCGACCGAGCCACCCGCCAAGGCCAGAACTGGCCGAGGGGGTCGCGTACGATGGCATACGCCTGGTGCCCGGAGGCGATCTCGCCGCTCAGCCGATATCGAACGTCGACGAATTGCGGCACGACGGAACCGTGACGCGGGTGTTGGATCTGCACCGTCGTCGTCGGAGCGGTAGGAGTCAGCAGCGTATCCCCACTGCCGCCCGCTTGGATGACGGCCGCCAGGATTACGGCGATCGCCGGGATGGTCGCGGACGCCAGGAGCGCCCGTCTGTTTCGGCTTCCCGGGGTTATCAGCCCGTGCGCGCGCGCCATCACCACACCTCCGCCCGCGCCTCCGGCTCCTCATCCACGCGTAGCTCGAACCGCGAGGGATAGAACTCGTACGGTGCGATCACATTGACCCATGACGCCGTCTCGCTGACCCACGCATCTCGTCGATCAAAGTCCTTCCACGGATCGGGATCGTTGGTCTCCGCCCGGCGCAGCAACACCAGCACCACGTCCGCGT
>JAKSCH010000462.1 GCA_022360695.1 Gemmatimonadota bacterium | reverse complement strand
CCCGTCCAGGTCGGCCCAGGAGCGTACGCGTACGTCCCCCTCGCCGGCGATCGGCTCACCGGTCGACACGATGCAGCGGATGTCCCCGCCTCGGTCCGCGCACGCCAGCGTCTGCCGGGCCCGGGCGCTATCGGTGATGACGTGTCGCAGCTCGCAGTCGCGGGCGATGAACTCCACTCGGCTCGCCGGCGACGACGGATCCACCGGCACGTAGGCGGCCCCGGCTTTCAGGATGCCGTAGAGCGCGACCGGAAGCTCGAGGCTCTTGTTCATGTAGATCCCGACCCGGTCGGACGGCCGCACGCCGTCCTCGATCAGCAGGTTCGCGAGCTGCGTGGCGCGTCGAGCGAGCGACTCGTACGACATCCCGGCGCCCCGAAAGCGGAACGCCTCGTGGGCGGGATCGCGCCGGGCCGATTCGTCGACCGAGTGGTGCAGCAGGACGCCCATGGCGTGGCTCCGGCTCAGAGACCCAGCAGACCGGCGATCAGGTTGCGCTGGATGTCGGACGTGCCGGCGTAGATGACGCCGCCGATCGAGTCCCTGAGCTCCCTCTCGACCTCGTGCATCTCCAGATATCCCCTGGCGCCGTGAATTCGGACGGCGTTCGTCGCACAGTCGAGCAGCACCTCCGAGATGTGCAGCTTGGCCATCGCGGTCTCCAGGCTCGCGTCGAGACCTTCGTCCTTCATGGCTGCGACCTTGTACATCAGCAATCGGGCGGTCTCGAGACCCAACCGCATGTCGGCGATCCGATTCGAGACCGACTGGAACTTCCCGATCGGTTGTCCGAACTGGCGACGCTGTCGCGCGAATTCGATGGATCGCTCGAGCAACGCCTGCATCGATCCCAGATGGCCGGCGTGTATGAACGCCCGTTCCCACCCGATGGTGCGGGTGAACAGGCTGATGCCGACCCCCTCCCGACCGAGGACGTTCTCGTCGGCGACGAAGCAATCCTCGAGAACGAGGTCGCCGAGCAGGTTGGTCCGGGTGCCGGTCTTGGCGTAGGGCTCGCTACGCGAGAGCCCCTCCGCGTCGCACTCGACGAGAAACGCGGACACGCCCCAGCTCCCCGCGTCCGGATCCGCGTTCGCCAGGACCAGCGCCACGTCGGCGAGCGGCGCCATCCCGATGTACGTCTTCCGCCCGTTCAGCACGTAGCCGCCATCGGTCTTGGTGGCGGTCGTGCGAAGGCTGAGGGCGTCGGACCCGGAATGCTCCTCGCTCACGCCGTGCGCCCCGATCAGATCGCCCGCGCAGAGCCCGGGGAGGAAACGGCGCTTCTGCTCGTCGGTCCCGTACGTGAGGATCGGCTCCTGTACGCTCCACATCTGTCCTCCGAGCGCCAGCGTGAGGCCGTTGTCCCGACAGCCGTATCCGAGCGCCTCCAACGTCAGCACCGTGTCGAGCGCACCCATCCCTTGTCCGCCGAACTCCTTCGGTACGTGACTCCCGAGGATGCCCTTCTCCCCACAGCGCTTCCAGTTCTCGCGGTTGAACGAGCCCTCGCGGTCGAACGAGAGGACGTCGGCATCCAGCTCCGTTCGAGCGAACGCGACGATATCTTCGTAGCGGGCCGTCTGTTCGGCGGTGAGCGTGAAGTTCATGGGATCTCGCGCGGGGTCGGCCCAGTGGGTGCGTGCCGTCAGGGATCGAAAGGAAGGTATTCGCCGGGAGCGTGGGCGTGAATCCTGGTCTTAGCCACAGCCAGCTTCCCATCTGGGTCGGCCAGCGGCTGCATCCATCGAGCCCGCTCTACAACATGGCCTTCGCGTTCACGTTCGATGCGGACCTGGACTTCGGCGCGTTCGCCGCGGCATGGGAGTTCGTGGCGCGGGAGAGCGCCCTGCTCCGGACCCGCGTGGAGGAAGAGGACGGGGTCGGAATCCCGGTCGTCGGCCCCGTCTCCGAGCTCGGGACGCGGCGCGGCGATCTCGGAGACGCGCGCGACCGGGAACGGGCGTTCGAGGCGTGGTGCGACGCGCGGGCGACCCGGGCGCTCCGCGTCGACGGTCCGCTCGTCGAAAGCGTCCTGTTCGACCTGGGCCCCGGCCGAACCGGGTGGTACCTCAACCAGCATCACCTCGTCTGCGACGCGTGGTCGACGGTTCTGCTCTACGAGCGGGTGTCGGAGGCCTACCGGGCCGTCGTCGAAGGGCGAGAGGCTCCGGTCGCGGTCGAGGACTACTACCGGACGGCTCGCGCCCTGACCGATCGCGTCGGCGAGATGGAGCTGCGAGAGGCGACCCGGCACTGGGCCGACCGGACCGCGCGAGATCGACACGTCCGGTTCTACGGGCGCGAGGGCGTCCCGGTCGGTACGGCGAGCACCCGGTTCACGCTCGAGCTGGACGACGCGACCTCCCGTACGCTCGACGAAGTCGCGACGCAGACCGGTCTCGCGAGCTTGTCGACCGAGCTGTCGCGCTGGGCCTCCGTGTCCGCGCTGTTCCTCGGCTGGCTCTCTCGCGTCAGCGGCGAGTCCGAGCCGGGCTTCGATGCCCCGGTCGCCGGACGATCCACGCCGCGCGCGAAGGGTTCGCTCGGACCCTTCATCGAGCTGTTTCCGTTCGCCTCGTCCGTGACGACCGACGACAGCCTGCGGGCGCTCGGCGCGAGATGTCTCGAGGAAGCCCGCCGGTTCCTCCAGCACGCCCACCCCGGCCTCGGGCACGCCTCGGGGGAGCGGGCGAGCAACGCGGTGCTCAACTTCTTCCCCGGGTCGTTCGGACCCTTCGCGGGGGTGAGCCCCGCCGTCCGCTGGGTCCACCCGGGTCACGGGGACAGCGTGCACGGACTCCGTCTCCAGGTGCACGACTTCTCCGGGACCGGACGGTACGTCTTCCACTTCGACTTCAACGACGGCATGCTCGAGGATCGGATCCGCCGTCGTGCCCCGGAGCATTTCTCGCGGCTCGTCGACGCGCTCCTCGAGGACCCCGATCGTCCCATCGCCGCGGTCGACATCCGCACGAACGACGAGCGAACGGCGCTCGCGACGCTGAACGACACGGGACGCGCGCCTCGACCGGACGCCACCGTCGTCGAGATGTTCGCTGCCCGGGCGCTCGAGACACCCGATGCGATCGCGCTGCGTCAGGCGGATCGGACGGTCACGTTCGCGGAGCTCGAGGCGCGATCGCGGCGCCTGGCCTCCGACCTGGTGGCCCGCGGCGTTCGACCCGGCGACCGGATCGCTCTGTCGGGCACACGCTCGATCGAGACGATCGTGGGTGTCCTCGGCGTCCTGAGAGCCGGGGGCGCCTTCGTCCCGCTGGACCCGGCCCAGCCGCCCGCCCGAACCGAGGGGTTGATCGAGGATTCCGATGCCGTCGCGGTGCTGGTCGGACCCGGCGAGCCCCCGCCGCCGGCCGCGGACGGCGTCCCGGCGATCGTGATCGACGACGCGATCCGAGCCGAGGCCCGCGACGAGCCGGGCGTGGTCGTGTCGCTGGACGACCTGGCCTACGTGCTGTTCACCTCGGGCTCGACCGGCAGGCCCAAGGGCGTCATGGTCGAGCATCGGGGGCTCGCCACCTATCTGCGGTGGGCGAGCGACCTCTACGTCCGCGGAGAACGGCTGACGTTCCCGCTGTTCACGTCGCTCGCGTTCGACCTGACGATGACCAGCCTGTTCCTGCCGCTCATCACGGGGGGCGTCCTGGAGATCTACCCCGAGAGCGGAGGCCCGGTGGACACGGCGCTGATGGACGTCGCTCGGGAAGACGCGGTCGACTTCATCAAGCTCACGCCGTCCCACTTGTCGCTCTTCAATCGCGCCGAGCCGGGAAGCTCCCGCGCGCGCCGCATGGTCGTGGGAGGAGAGGATCTCAAGACGCGCCTCGCCGCGGCGGCGCAGGAGCGGTCCGGCCCCGAGCTCGAGATCTACAACGAGTACGGACCGACGGAGGCCGTGGTCGGGTGCACGGCCCACCGCTACGATCGCGCGAGCGACACCGGCGTGAGCGTCCCCATCGGCGCGCCGGCGGACCACGTGGAGGTCGAGATCCTCAACGCGGCCGGCGTCCCCGTCCCCGAGGGGGTGCCGGGCGAGCTCCGCGTCTCGGGGCTCGGCCTCGCGCGCGGGTACCAGGGGATGCCCGAGGCGACCGCCGAGCGCTTCGACGACCACCCCTCCCGCGCGGGTTTTCGACGATACCGCACCGGGGACGTGGTGAGGCTTCGGGACCCCGCCACGCTGGCCTTCCTGGGTCGGGCCGACCGTCAGGTGAAGGTCTCGGGCTTCCGCGTCGAGCTCGGCGAGATCGAGGCCATCCTCGCTTCGCGGCCCGACATCGACGACTGCGCGGTGGTCGCGCGAGACGCGGTCTCGGAGCGGGAGCTCGACGAGGACCCTCGCTTCTGCGCGCGTTGCGGGCTTCCCTCGAACCACCCCGCCGCGGCGTTCGACGCGGGGCGCGTCTGCGGCATCTGCCGGGAGTACGAGTCGATCGAGGCGTCCGTGCGCGCCTACTTCAAGTCCATGGACGACCTCGAGGAGGTCTTCCGCGCGTCCGGTCGTGGCGCCGCCGCGTACGACTGCATGATGCTCCTCAGCGGGGGCAAGGACAGCACCTACGCGCTGTGTCGACTCGTGGACATGGGTCTCTCCGTCTACGCGTACACGCTCGACAACGGGTTCATCTCCGACGGCGCCAAAGAGAACATGCGGCGGGTGACCGACGCGCTCGGGGTTCCGCTCGAGCTCGGAACCACGCCGGCCATGAAGGCCATCTTCCGGGACAGCCTCGAACGGTACAGCAACGTCTGCCAGGGCTGCTTCAAGACCATCTACACGCTCAGCACCAACCGGGCGCACGAGTTGGGGATCCCGATCATCGTCACCGGGCTGTCCCGAGGACAGATGTTCGAGACGCGGCTGACGCACGAGATGTTCCAGGACGGCCGCCGTACCGCGGAGGAAGTGGACGCCGCGGTCGCCACCGCCCGAAAGGTCTATCACCGGGCCGACGACGAGGTCTCCCGTTCGCTGGATGTTCGACTCTTCCGAGACGATCGGATCTTCGAGGAGATCGCGTTCGTCGACTTCTATCGCTACTGCGATGTGGACCTCTCCGAGATGCTCTCGTACCTCGACGAGAGGGTCCCCTGGGTCCGGCCCGCGGACACCGGACGATCGACGAATTGCTTGATCAACGACCTGGGCATCTACGTGCACCGGAAGGAGAAGGGCTTTCACAACTACGCGCTCCCCTATAGCTGGGACGTTCGGCTCGGGCACAAGACACGCGCGCAGACGCTGCACGAGCTTCAGGACGAGCTGGACGAGGAGCGGGTGCGCCGGATGCTGGCGGACATCGAGTACGTGCCGTCGGATGGCGTCGCCGACAACACCCGCTCCACGCTGGCGGCCTTCTACGTGGGGTCGGAGGACATCCCGAGGGAGGAGCTCGTCCGACACCTGAGCGCTTGGCTTCCGCCGCCGCTCGTCCCGGCGACGTTCGAGCGACTGGCGGCCCTCCCGATGACCGTGAACGGCAAGCTCGACGAAGCCGCCCTCCCGCGTTCGACGTCCGCCACCGGATCCGAACGGTCGTACCGGCCTCCGGAGGGACCGGTCCAGGAGTTTCTGGCGGAGATCTGGGCGGCCGAGCTTGGCGTGGAGCGGGCCGGGCGCGACGACGACTTCTTCGAGCTCGGCGGCACCTCGCTCGGCGCGATGGAGGTCATGCTCCGGTTGTGTCGCGAGTTCGACATCGAGCTGGCGCTGGAGTCGCCCTTCGAGCATCGGTCGCTCGCCGCGTTGGCCCGGGTCGCCGAGGACCGCATCCTGGCCGACGCAACGGAGGATCCCTGAGGACCGCATCCCGACCGACGCGGCGGACGACCCCGAGGAGTCGACCGGGCCGAGCGTCTCAGCGATGACCTCGTGGCGGGAGCATGCGCCGCAAGGTCTCGAGACGCTGCAACGCGGAGAGCTCCTCGAAGTCCTCGATCCTCGCGTTCGACCGTCGGTAGACGCCGAGTCGCTTCAGGCGATCGAAGGCGGAGGTGAACTCCATATGCGTGACCAGCATGGAGTCGTCGTACACGACCCGGAGCTCGGGGCGCCGTCTGCTGATGCGGTGGGCGAGCTCGCTGTCGGCGGCCCGGGGCCACTCCTCGAAGAGGCCCAGCTCCTCGAAGGCCGACGCGCGTACGGCCATGTTGTTCGCGTGCGCGAACACGCGGGATGTTCCGCCTCGCTCGACGACGTAATCGAGCTTGGCGTTCTCGTAGCGAGCCAGCGCGTGGAGCAGGGGTGACGCGGTCTCGGGATACCGGATCTTCCCGACGGCCAGCGCCACCGCCGGGTCCCGCATCACCGTCTGGATCCGTTGGAGCCAGTCCTCGCTGATGACGCAGTCGGCATCCGTGAAGGCGATCACCTCCCCGCGTGCCCGACGAATCCCCGTGTTTCTGGCCGCGTACGCTCCCGCCACCGGCTCGTCGAGCACCGTGATCTCGTCGTATCGCCTCGCGATACCCGCGGAGTCGTCCGTCGAGCCGTTGTCGACGAAGATGACCTCGTAGCCGCCACGAACCCCCACCTGTGCCAACAACGACTCGACGCACGCCGCGACGTGGCGAGCGTCGTTCAAGCACGGAACGATGACGGAGATGGCCGTAGCCGCTTCGTCCACGACGGCTACCCGTCCGCGGCGGGCCGACCGTCGGTTAGCCGCGCCATCAGTCGATCGTAGGGCACCGTTCTCAACCGCCTCTCTATCCAGCGTCGCTGCTCCTCGGTGAGGTCGTTCCGCGATGCGCGTGATGGCACGATGGCACCCGCGACACCATCCTTCCAGACCTCTCCGGTCGTGACCACCCCCGCGGCGGTACGGCGGTAGTCTTCCAGCACCGAAGGCTCCCATGCGAGACCGAGATCCGAGAAGAGCCGCTCGAGAACGCGTTTCGGCTCGACGGTCAGCGCTTCGTAGGCGACGAAGTGGTGACCCGGAGACCCCCGTCGCCTCCACGAGGCACGGACGTCGGCGTTCCACCGATCCACGCACCGGTCCAGGTCGTAGGGCTCCTCCCAACGCCGCGAGGCGAGGTGGAGCGACGACACCACGTCGGCGCCGTTTCGGAGGACATGCACGAAGTGCGGACCCGGGCTTCGGCCACAGACCGACTCGAGGAGTCCCACGAAACGGAGATGCCGCGGGGTCTTCTCCACCCAACCGCTCGCGCCGCGCGAGCGGGCCAGGAGATCCAGCAGGTGGACGAAGGCGGCCGTCACGCCACGAGCCCGCACGGCGACCGGCTTCCGCACCGCGTGCGACCATCGGACCTTCGACAACCACGTCTCGGCCTCCGGCGGGTCGATGTCGTTCTCGCCCAAGAACTCGCGGAGGCGCTCGGTCGGATCGCGCCTCAGGAGCGCCGCGCCACCGACCAACGGAAGCGCGTGACGCCCCAGCAGGTGGGACTCGGTGAACGAGGTCAGCGCGCCGTGGCTCGCCAGGAGGCTCTGCACCAGCGTCGTGCCGGACCTGGGCGCTCCGACGACGAAGATCCGCGGCCCGATCTCAGCGAGCACCGGGTGTCTCCGGATGCGCGGCGGTCCGGTCCCCCGCGACGGGCGGGTAGCCGGTCACGCCGGGCTTGCGAGCGAGGATGGAGAAGAACGGGCGCATGCCGGGCGCCAGTCTCTCGGCCAACCCCACCACCCCGACGCCGTGGCCCCCTCGGTATATCACCCGATCGTTCTCGAAGCCGATGCGCTCGAGGAGCTCTGCCACTTCCCTCGTCGTGTACTCGCGTACGTGCCCCATGTGACCCAGGGTCTCGAGCTTCTCGTACTGCTCGTAGATGCCGCCCGACGAGGCATGGGCCACGCCCTTTCCGAGGAGGTTCTTGATGCCTCGAAACGAGCGCAGGTTGGGGGTCGAGAGCATGAGCCGACCACCGGGCTTCAAGACGCGATGCGCCTCCCGAAGGGTGGAGATGGGATTGATGCGGAGGTGCTCGAGGAGCTCGTTGAACAGCACCACGTCGAAGACGTCCGACTCGAAGGGAACCGGCTCGGTCTCGACATCGCAGCGTCGCACGTCGAGACCGAGATCCGCGATCGCGCTGGCGAACCGCTCGGGCGCGATGTCGAGGGCGCTGACCCGGTATCCGGCTTCGGCGGCGACTGCCGTGAGGATCGGCGGGATCGCGCCGTACTCCAGCACTCGGGCCGGCGGCGGCGCGAGCTCGAGGAGCCGGTCCAGGTCGGCCGCCAGCCGGTCGCCGTGCTGCCGACCGTATCGATCGTACCACGTCTGGAGCTCGGGGTCGTCGGGGCGAATGCCGCGGGCGATTCGCTCGATGCCGAGGCGGCTCTTCTCGGACGGTTCCCGCTCGGACGCGCGCTTCACGGGGCCTGGCGCCTCGGGCGGGCCTCCGGCCTCGAAATCCCGGAGATCGTCTCCGGCGAGCCGCCCGACTCGGCGGGCTCGCCGAGGTGGCGGAGCACGATGTCCTGGGCGCGGCCAACGAACGGCTCTCCCAGGTGCGGATCCGGGAAGTCGACCACCTCCAGGGGTCCGGCGAAGCAGGGCCGCCACGTCGCGGCCGCATCGGTGTCGGGCTCGACGGGGTTGAAGAACACCGTCGGCGTCCGGATCGGGGCCGGCCGGAACGCACGGTGGAGCCGGAATCTCTCCGCGCGCACGTCCGCGTCGAGGATGCGCGGCGTCAGGGGGAGCCCCAGACCGCGCCGGAGCCGACCGACGGTGCTCAGCAGACGGCGCCACGGTCGTGTCGCGAGCAGCCACCGGGCCCGCGGGAGAAACCGTCCCGAGAGCGGCCCCCCGTAGCGGAAGGACCGAACGACCGCCTCGGAAAGCGACAGGCGGGAGGGGGGGCGGTCGAGCCCGCCCACCTGGAACCGCAGCGGGCCACGACCGAAGTGGTCGAGCGGCATGGGCGCGATCATGATCAGACGGTCCACCGGCAGACCGGCTTCCTCCATCTGTCTGACCATCTCGTGGGCCATCGAGGCTCCGAACGAGTATCCGGCCACCGTGTACTCCCGGTCCGGGAACCGATCCACCACCTCTTCGACCAGCTCTCGCGCCAGGTCCGTCATGCTCGGCCAGCGGCCGCTGTTCCCGCCCTCGCGTAACGAGACACCCCGGAGGCCGTACACCGGTCGCTCGGCGCGGAACCGATTGGCGAGCGCGCTCGAGAAGAAGTGCGGCACGGCCATCACGAACGGGTCCCCGCGCCCGGTCGGCTGGATGGGAAACAGGTGACTGTACTCGGTGAGCCCCGGAGCCCGCTCGGTCCGGATCCGGTCCGCGAGCTCGCGGACGGTCGGGTGCTGAAAGGCCTCGGGGGGCGACAGCACGACGCCGAAGTCGCGCTCGAGCGCGGTGACCATCTCGACCACCAGCAGCGAGTGCCCGCCGAGCTCGAAGAAGTTGTCGTCGACGCCGATGCCATCGCGACCGAGCAACCCTTCCCACAGCGCGAGGAGCGCGCGTTCCGCGTCGCTCGCCGCCTCCGCTGGCTCGCTCGCCGACGCTTCGTCGGCGATGGGCATCTCCCGAAGCGCGCGTCGATCGACCTTCCCGTTCGGAAGCCGCGGGAGCTCGGGCAGCGCGACGTATCGGCGGGGCACCATGTGCCGGGGGAGTCGCTCGGAGAGGTGCGCGTTCCACGCCTCGCGATCCGGGACCTCCCCGGAGAGCACGAACGCCACGAGCCGACGCGGATCCGCGCCCCCCGGGCCGGCCGCGCCGGACCCGGCGGGCGACCGTGCCACGACGACGGCTTCCTCGATGTCCGGTCGTTCCGACAGAGCCGCCTCGATCTCGCCCGGCTCGATCCGGAACCCGCGCAACGTGAGCTGGTCGTCCACGCGACCCAGGAACTCGAGCTCTCCCTCGAGCGTCCAGGCCATCCGGTCCCCCGTCCGGTACAGGCGCTCGGGGGCCCCCGGCTCGAGCTCGGCGGTCACGAACCGCTCGGCGGTCGAGGACGCGCGTCGCCAGTACCCCGCCGCCACCGTTCCGCCCGCGATCCAGGCTTCGCCGGGGATCCCGACCGGCACCGGACGACCCGCCGGGTCGCGCAGGTGGACGCGCACCCCGGGGATCGGGCGTCCGATCGGGACGCGGCGGTCGGCATCCCCGGGTGTCACCCGGTGTGCGGTCGCCCACACCGTCGCCTCCGTGGGCCCGTACTCGTTCACGAGCTCGGCGTCGGGCAACAGGTCGAAGTGCGTCCTCACGACGCCGGGAAGACAGGGCTCTCCGGCGACGATCGCGGTCCTCAGGCCGCGCAGCCGCTCCCCACCGATGTCCAACAGCCGAGCGTAGAGCGACGGGACGCAGAGAAGACCGGTCACGTTCCGCGTCGCGATGAGCTCCACCAGCCGCCGCGGGTCCTCCGCCTCGTCGTCGGTGGGGACGACCAGCGTTCCGCCGGAGGCGAGGGTCCAGAAGAGCCCGGCCACCGAGCTGTCGAACGCGATGCTCGGGATGAGCAGGAAGCGCCCCGGGCCACCGCCGTAGAACCGGAGTCGGGCATCGGTGGAGCGCGCGAGATTCCCGTGACCGACCACCACTCCCTTCGGTCGACCCGTCGAGCCGGACGTGTGGAGCACATAGGCCGGTGTCGCGGCGTCGACCGAAACGGCGCGTCGAGCGTCGGGGTCGCCGATCCGCGGGGCGTCGACCGAGGCGCCGAGCGCGTCCGGGCCGATCTCGAGCGTCTCGACGTGAAGGGCGCGCGACTCGCCGCCCGGCGGCCGCTCCCTCGCGTGGAGCACGACCGCGACGTCCGCGTCCTCGAGGATCGTCCGGTTCCGGCGCGCCGGGTACGACGGATCCAGGGGCACGTACGCGGCGCCCGCCGACAGCGTCCCGAGGATACCCGCGATCAGCCACGGGGAGCGGTCGAGGTAGATGCCTACCCGATCCCCGGGCCCCACCCCCGACTCCGTGAGCCGCTCGGCGATCACGAGCGCGGTCTCGGCCAGCCTTCGGTAACTCCACGTCTCGCCGTCCCAGACGATCGCGGTCGCCTCGGGCGAGCGCTCGGACCGATCCAGCACGCGTTGGGGGAGGAAGGCGTCGTCGGTCGCCCCGAGCCGGTCCCCCTGCCACTCCGAGAAGAGGGCGCCCCGCTCCTCGTCGCCGAGCATCTCGAGCTCGCCGCACGGGCGGTCGGGTCGCTCGCCGAGAGCCTGGATCAGACGCCGGTAGTGATCGAGGAGTCGTTCCATCCACTCCGCGGCGAACCGGTCGGTCCGGTACTCGAGACCGAGTCGGACCGCGTCCCCCACCTCGGACACGAAGAGCGTGAGGTCGAACTTGGACTCGCCGAGGTCGAGCTCCAGCGGCTCCAACCGGAGGTCGCCCATCGACCACGCGTCGGGCTGACGCTGGTGGACGAGCATGACCTGGAAGAACGGGTGGCGGTCGGGGGCCCGCTCGTGCGACACGCGCTCGACCAGATCCGCGAACGGGAGGCTCGAATGCGACAGCAACGCTCTCACGTCCCGGCCGAACGAGCGCAGCTCATCGATCGCGGCGGCGCGCTCGTCCACGGGGGTCGGTACGACCACCGGGTTCAGGAAGTAGCCGATCATGTCCGCGGTGGCGGGGTGGGACCTCGTCGTGGCGGGCGTCCCGAAGGCGATGTCGCGTCCCGGGAGGTAGCGCTGGAGGAGGAGCCGGAACGCCATCGCGTAGGCCGAAAACGGGGTGGTCCCCGCGCTCGCCGCCAGAGCGGCGACGCTTCGGTGGGTCTCGGTCGGAAGCGCCCGCCGGATGATCCGGCCCGGCGACCGCCCCGACTCGGTCGGTCCACGACCCGATCGCTCGAACGGGAGCTCCACCGATGCGGGCGGTGGATGCAGCCGCTCTGTCCAGAAGCCCAGCTCCTCCGAGCGCGCGGCCCCCGTCTCCCGTGACCGCCAGTGCACGTAGTCGTCGTACTGTACCGGCGGCTCGACCACCTCCCGACCCTCGAACGCGTCGGCGAGCTGGCGCCAGAAGATCTCGAGCGATGGCTCATCGGCCACGATGTGATGGAGCGAGAGGGCGAGGATGCGGTCCTCCGGGGACCGGCCCCGGGCGAGGTGCATCCGGATCAGGGGCCCGTGCTCCAGGTCGAAGGGGACGCGGGCCGCGCGGACCGCCGCGTCCTCGGCGCGCTCGCCGTCGATGACGTCCACGCGGAAGGGACCGGGGGGGTGGATGACCTGGACGACCTCCCCGTCCCGATCGACGAACGTGGATCGGAGGATCCGGTGTCGCGCGACGACGATGCTCAGGGCCTCGCTCAGCCGATCGGGATCGATCGACCCCGCGACCCGGTGCGCGCTCACCAGGTTGTACGCGGCCGATCCGGGGGCGAGCCGGTGCAGGATCCGGAGCGACCGTTGCATGCCCCCCAGCAGAGCCGCGGTCTCGGGGGGCCGTCGAGGCAGCTCGGTCTTCGGGCGCGCGCCGGGTGCGGCATCGCGCTTGCGACGGATGGCGCGGCGAAGCGCGTCGGCTCGCGACTCAGGCGTCGGGTCCGTCACGCGTCACGCTCCGGATCCAGCGGCGGGGGCCGCCGAAGTCGCTCGAGCCGAGTCGGTTCGAGCGCGGTTGACGCTTTTTCGGCCAACTCGGACAATCCCCCCCTCTGTAGAAACGCCGCGGACATGTGCAGGTGCGATCACGGATGAAGATTCTCGAGGTCGAGACGTTCGGCCGGGGCGGGTTGACCCACTACGTCGAGAACCTGGCGCGCGCGCTCGAAGCTCGGGGACACCTCGTATGGATCGCCACCGCCACGGACTGCGAGATGGCGCGTGGAGCGCCGCTCCCGGCGAACGTCCGGCTCGTGAAGGTGATCCGCGGCGGGGCTGGCCGACAAGGTCGAGGACGTCCGCGAGTGGCGGACGGGCTGCGTCGCAAGGTCCGGGCCCTGTCCGACGCCCTCGCGGTCGCCCGCGCGGTCCGTCGGGTGCGGCCCGACATCATCCACCTCCATTGCACGAACCCGATCGTCCTGGCCTACCTGGCGCTGCTCCGGCTCTCGAGAGCCCCGCTCGTCTACACGGCGCACGTGGTCACGCCCCACGAGCCGATCCCCCTCCAATCGCTCATCTACGGGCTCGTCTACCGGCTCGCGCCGTGGATCGTCGCGCACTCGCGGTTCGATCGCGCGCGCCTGATCGACGAGTTCGGGGTCGGGGCGGACCGAATCGAGGTCGTACCGCACGGGGAGTACGGGTTCTTCGCGCGCCACGGCGAAGCGCCGCCCGACCGCGCGACCGCCCGCCGCGACCTCGGGCTCGCGCCCGAAGACGCGGTCGCCCTGTTTTTCGGCTACATCCGCGAATACAAGGGCCTCGACATCCTCCTGGAGGCCTGGCCCGAGATCGCCGCGGCACGGCCCGCGGCGCGGCTCGTGGTGGCGGGCGACCCCGTGAACCTCCCTCCGACGCGCCGGGAGGCGCTTCGGGAGCGAGCGGAAGTCCTCGGCGCGGTGACCGAGCTCGGGTACGTCCCCTTTTCCGCGGTCGCGGGCTACTTCGCGGCGGCGGACGTCCTGGTCATGCCGTACCGACACATCAGTCAGTCGGGCGCGCTCTTCCTCGGGCTGTCGTTGGGCGTCCCGGTCGTGGCCACCACCGTCGGCGCGATCCCCGAGATGCTCGTGGATGGGGAGAACGCGTTGCTCGTGGCCCCGGAGGCCCCCGGTGAGCTGGCGGAAGCGCTGATCCGCGCGCTGGGCGATCCGCGGCTTCGGCGTCGGCTGGCCGAGGGCGGACGGCGGGTCGCCGACGAGCACGGGTGGCCGGCCATCGCGGAGCAGAGCGAAGCGGTCTTCGACAAAGCTCTGCGGGAGCGCTGATCCGCCATGGCCGACGTCCATCTGATCCACTGCTCGTATCACAAGTGCCTGACGGTCTACTACCACCGTGTAATGGACTACCTTTACAACCGCATCCTGCGGTTCAGCCACGGCTACCACCACTTCAACAGTCGCATCGACCAGTTTTACGCAGAGTCGCCCCGCTATCGCGTCGTTTCCCTCAACAATCAGTCGCTCGACCTGGACCGGCTGGGAGATTGTCGCGTGACGCGGTTCATTCGCGACCCCCGGGACCTGGTTGTCTCCGGCTACCTGTACCACAAACGCGGCGCGGAAAACTGGTGCAATCGCGACCACGTGTCGGGAGACGACTGGGAAGGCGT
>JAKSCH010000196.1 GCA_022360695.1 Gemmatimonadota bacterium | reverse complement strand
CGGAAGATCGAGTCGTTCGATACGAGCGAGAACGCGGCAGTGCCCGGCAGGGCGAACCCCGTGAGCGTCGTATCGCGCCACGTGGCCAGGTCGGTCACCGACATCGAGACGTCTCGGGTACTGGTGGACGCGCCGGGCGCGTCGTCGGCGGCGAGCGCGAGCGGATCCTCGGTGCACGACACGGTGAGCCCGATCAAGCCCAGCGCGGCGAGGATGAACCCGAGCGTCAGACCCTCGGAGCGCTGCTTCACCGACGCGCTCCGGCCACGAGGTCGTCGAGTCGGAAGTGCGCGGGCAGGAGCTCGTCCAGCGTCCAGCGGAGCTCTTCACCCGTTTCCGTCACCGAACGGATCTCCAGATCCGTTCCGAACTCGGCGAGCGCCTGCCGGCACATGCCGCACGGCGAGGCCGGGGCCGATCCGCTCGAGGCGACCACCAGCCGGGTGAAGCATCGCGCACCCGACACCACGGCGTGTCCGATCGCGACGCGCTCGGCGCAGATCCCGACGGGATACGACGAGTTCTCCACGTTGCACCCGTCGAACACGCGTCCGTCGTCGGTCTCGAGCGCGGCGCCGACCAGGAAACGAGAGTACGGCGCGTACGCCCCCCGCATCGCGGCGACCGCGCACGCGACGAGCTCGCCCCAACGCGCTTCTTCGACTTCCGGCTCTGCTCCGCTCATAGCCCTCTTCCGCTCAACCGCGCCCGGAGACGACGTAACGTCGTTCCAGCCGGGGTCCGAGCCCGGTCAGTAGGTCCCACTCGATCGTGCGGCCGTGTCCCGCCAGCTCGGCGAGCTCGATCTCCTCGTCGCCGTCGCGACCGAGCAGCGTCGCGACCGTCCCCGGTTCGACACCCGAGGCCCCCGAAACGTCTACCACGATCACGTCCATACACACGGCGCCGCGAAACGGCACACGGGTCCCGCCGATGAGCGCGCTCGCTCGATTCGCGGCTCCCCACGGGATCCCATCCGCGTAGCCGATGCCGAGCGTCGCGATCCGCTCGGCGCCGCCGGTCGCGTACGTCGCCCCGTAACTGATGGTCGAAGCGGGATCGAGGTCACGCACTTCGAGGACCCGGGCGCGTACACGCGCGACGGGCTCGGGGTCCGGAAGCCCTCCCTCCATCCCCGTCCCCCGCCGTGCTCCGTACAGGTAGATCCCCGGTCGGACGAGGTCCAGATGATACTGCCCGGCGCGGATCATCGCATCGCTGTTCGCCGCGTGCCGGAGGGGGATCGAGACCCCCACGGATTCGAGGGTCTCGAGCGCGGTCTCGAATCGGTCGAGCTGCCCGGCGGTCGCATCGCCGTCCCGGTCCGCCGAGTGAAAGTGCGTGTAGACGCTGGCGAGCGTCGCGCCGCCCCGGGCGAGGGCGGAGGCGATCTCGGGCGCCCAGTCCGCCGCGCCCGACGCGGGGAGGCCCGCCCGGCCCATCCCGGTGTCGATCTCGAGGTGAAGCGCCAGGCAACCGCCGTTCTCCCGCGCGGAGCGCTCGAGACCGACGAAGGAAGCCAGGCTGAGCGCGCCGGCATCGAGCCCGTGTGACAGCAGCCGCCCCGCGGCCCGTTCCGCGAGCGGGGCGAAGACGACGATCCGGTCCTGGATACCGGCCGCCCGCAGCTCGACCCCCTCCGCCACCGTGGCCACCCCGAAGGCGTAGGGCTCGACCGCCTGAAGCGCCCGGGCGCACGCCACCGCCCCGAGCCCGTACCCGTTCGCCTTGACCATGGGGAGAAACCGAGCCGGGCGGACGCTCTCGACGACGCGACGCGCGTTTCGGACGAGCGCGTCGAGGTCCACCTCGACCCAAGCGCGGTCCGCGGTACGGCCGGGTTCGGAGCCGGTCACAGGCGTCGGTTCGGGGGGCGCGTCGTTCTGTGCACGGTCGCCTGCGATGGGTCCACCGGGGTTCGCGCCCCGGCGTCCCGAGGCGGAGCCGGCGCCGTTGGAGTTGCCACGCTACGGCGGATACGTTGCGCGCGCCATGAAGAACGACCACGAGGCGGTTCTCGACGACGACGCCCGCCATCTGGAACGGAGCGCATCCGGAGATGACTCGCTCGGACGCGCTCTCGCGCTGGTCCGTTTCCTCCGCCACCACTGCCCGTGGGACGCGGCGCAGACGCCGGCCAGCCTTCGTCCTTATTTGCTCGAAGAGGCGAACGAGACGGCAGATGCCATCGCGTCGGGCGACGACGAGGCGCTCCGGGGAGAGCTGGGTGACCTCCTCCTCAACGTCGCCTTTCAAATCGTGCTCGCCGAGGAGCGTGGCACGTTCGGGGCCACGGGAGTCGTCGCGGCGATCGAGCGGAAGATGGAGCGCCGCCACCCGCACGTGTACGGCGACGCCGAGGAGCCGCCCGACTGGGAAGCGCTCAAGGCGGAAGAACGCGCCGCGGCGGGGCGGGAAGCCGGGTCGTCGGATCCGTTCGAGGGGATCCCGGGAGGTCTCGATCCGTTGAGCCGCGCCGCCCGAGCTCAAGAGCGCATGGCCGCGTTCGGCTTCGACTGGCCGGATCTCTCCGGACCGCTCGACAAGGTCCGGGAGGAGATCGCCGAGCTCGAGGCCGCGGCGGGAGACGGTCGGGCGCGGAGGATCGGCGAGGCGGACGAGCGCGTGGAGGATGAGGTCGGCGATCTCCTGTTCGCGGTCGTCAATGCGTCGCGCGTAGCGGGCGCCCACCCGGCCAACGCGCTTCTCGGCTCGGTCGCGAAATTCGAACGACGTTGCCGACGGATGATCGAGCTCGCCGAGGCGCGTGACATCGAGTGGCGAAGCGCCGGTTTGTGGACGCTGGACGAGCTGTGGGAGGACGTCAAGCGCGAGGAGTAGGCTCCGCGAGCTCGTAGATGTTGCACACGACGACGCGCGTCTCCGTCCGTACGGGCACGAGGATGCGGCGGTAGTCGGCCCCCTCGAAGGCGTCCAACCGTTCCCACGCGGCCGGCAACGCTCCGCTCTCCAGCACGCGCACGCGGACATCGGCACCGCTCGGGTCCCAGGTCAAGCCGGGGAACCCCGTCCCCGCCGCCCACCCCCGATCGTGCAGCGTCCCACAGACGACGCCGTCGATCCAGGTGCCGACGAGCGCCGATACGAGGTGGTGGTTCGCCTCCCCGGGAGCGAGCGAGCCATAGACCGCGAGTCGACGCTCCGGGACGCCCGCGAGTCCTTCGACGAGCCGATCCAACGCCGGTTCCAGGAGCATCCGGAGCGCATCCGTGCCGTGCCGATCGCCCGCTTCCGCGAGAAGCGCTTCGAGCTCGTCGAAGGCGTCGGCACCGTCGAGCTCTCGCGGCGCGCGACGGCTCGGGTCGGCCTCGAGCAGCGTCTCGAACCCGGTCAGGAGCGCGCGGAAGCGACCGGATCCCACATCGCGCCGAGCCCGGTTGATTCGGTCCAGCGCGTTCGCGAGCGGGGCGGAGTCGAGGCGCGAGACCCCCGGCTCCGTCGTCGTCACGGTGCGTCTTCGCCCGCGTCCGGCACGTCCACGCGCGTGTCGACGAAGCGTTGGATCGCGCCGAAGAACCGGCCGGGACGCTCGATGAACGGGAAGTGCCCCGCACCTTCTACGATGACCAGCTCGCTCTGCGGTAGCGACGCGTCGAGCTCGCGGACCATCTCGACCGGGATGGGGTCATCGGCGCCGTGGACGATCAGGACGGGGGCGTCGATCTCGGGCAGGCGATCCCAGAAGTCGAGGTTTTGGAGCGGCGTCATGAGCAACGACGCGACCCGTTGCCCCTGTCGTGCCGTCCGCTCGTGCAGGTTCAGCTCGAGCAGGCTGTCGGCGACCGCGGGGTCCGAGAACGTGCCGCGGAATACGTGGAAGAAGAGCCGATTCAGCGTCGCGACATCGTTCCGGCGGAGCTCCGGCGTCGTCTGGAGCGAATCGATCGCGGCCGTATCCGCCGGATCTCGAGCCGCGGTCACGCGCTCGTCGGTCAGCTCCTGGTACCGCGCACCCGGCTCGACCGGGTTCACCAGGATCAACCCGTCGATCCGCTCGGGCGCCTCGATCGCGTAGAGGAGCGCGGGGATCGCGCCCCACGAGTGCGCCAACACCAGCGCGCGCTCGCGCTCCGCCACCCGCTCCCGGATCCGATCGAGATCGGTCAGGAAGCGGGTCATCGAGATGCTCTCCGCGTCCAGGACCGCGTTCGACCCGCCGAGACCGCGCTGGTCGTACAGCACGACCTGATACGTCTCCGCGAGCGGCTCGAGCCACGGTCGCAGGTAGCTGTGGTCGAGTCCGGGGCCCCCGTGGACCACCACGATCGGGCGACCCGTACCGATCTTCTGGTAGAACAGCTCGCCCTGATAGACCGGGAGCGCGCCAGCCGACATCGGGGGTCGGAACTCGGTCCGCTCGACCGAGCACGCGGCGACCGAGAGCAGACCGACGACGAGCGTATGGCGCGCGCGGCTCGCGATCAGGATTCCCACTCCACGGCGTCGCCGATCGCGACGGGCCCGCCCGTGAGCACCACCCCGTAGGCGCCGGCCCGCCAGCTCGGCTTCAGCGCTTCGCGGAGCCCCGGGGCGGCCTCTTCCATCAGGTCGCACGGGAGCGTCTCCCCGCGGATCTGTATGCGACTGCCTCCGACCCGCAACACCCGTCCCCCGGTCTCGGTCAGGGCGACGCCTCGCACGAGGACGTTGGCTCGGCGGGACGCGGGATCGACATCGACGCCGAGCTCGGCGGTCGCGGCTTCCCACGCGTCGGCGTCCAGCAGGGTCACCTGCCGGTACCCGCCTCGATTCGCGTTGCCTTCGATCCCGATGCCCTCGACCAGCGTCGCCCGGTCGACCGACGCCATCGGCCCGCGACGTTCGGTCTTCAGCCAGATCGACTCGACGCGGGCCCCGTTCGATGGCGTCATCGGCTCTCGGTCACGTCCAGCGATGAGACGTGGAGGTCGAGCCCGTGGTTGACTCGAAGCCCGACGACGCCGTCGACGTGCAGCCCCTCGCGCGCCATCGCGTGTACCTGCTCGCCGTTCACGAAGAAGGTCAGCTCGGTGGCGCCGGCCTCGATCGCGAGCACGTTCTTGGCCGTGGCCGCATCGGACTCGCGCTCGCTCCACTCGAGCACCGCGTCGTGCGGCGTCCACCCGTGGAGGGTCTCGGTCGCCGCCCCATCCCGACGCTTCACGAGGACGGAGCCGTCCTGTCGGATCAAGAAATACGTGTAGACCTGTCCGTCGCCGTCGAGATCGGCGCCACCGATGAAGATCCCGAACGCCTCGTTTCGTCCGCCGGGATCGAAGAGGAACACCTCGGACTCGACGCGGAACTCGCCGCTCGCCGTCTTGTCGGGGTGATAGAAGATGCCTGCCGGACCCGTCGTGATGTGCCACCCGGGCGGCATGTCCACGAACGCGAGATCTCCGCCGCCGTGACCGCCGCCATCGAGACGGACGAGCCATCCCTCGGGCGGCGGGTTCTCCGCGTCCTGTGCGGCGGCGAGACCGGGGCTGACCGCGGTGCACAGGAGCCCGAGCCCTGTAACGATGAGACGTGCGCGCGTGCGTTGGGTGTTCGACTGCACCGATTCGACTCCTGCTTTGGATCGTTTCTGCGGTCCGCGCCGAGAGGCGTGCTACGGTCGGTTCCGTTGATGATCGCGCCGGACGGCGTGTCGTGCCAGCCACCGGTCCGGGACGTCGGGGTCGCTCTTCTCGAGCGCGTAACGAAGTCCCGCGCTCCGCGATGCCGGCCCGTCCTTCGCGTGCCAGGCGTGGACCGCACGACGGGGATCGGCCATGCGGGCGCCTCGGAACGGGAGAACGTCCTTCATGTAGCGCTCCCACCACGCCCGCGTCGATGGATCCGCGGCGGCGGCGAGTCGGCGCTGCAGCGCGGCGACTTCGTTCAGGACGGCTCGCAATCGAGGCAGCGCGTGATCCGGAGCGCCGCCACCTCGGGTGGAACGCGGAAGCGCACGCCGATTCGGCTCGTGCCCACGCCCGACGTGACGAACAGGTGCCGCCCGTCCTCGACGATGTGGCCCTCCGCGTATCGATCGCCGAACCGCGACGGGGTGTTGATGGCGCCGACGAACGGCACGAGGACCTGGCCTCCGTGCGTGTGACCGGCCAGCGTCAGCGAGACCTCGGGCGGCACCTCTGGAAACAGATCCGGGTTGTGCGTGAAGAGCAGCACGGGGTCGTCGCCCACGCCCCGCAGCGCGTCGTCGACCGAGGGGTGCCCGGTCCAATAGTCCGCCACGCCGGCGATCCACACGTCGTGACCGCGGACCCGGACGCGCTGGTTGGCGTTTTCGAGCACGTCGATCCCCACGCCCTCCAGGGCGCTCGTCACGCGCTCGGCGGACAGCCACCGGTCGTGGTTCCCGATCACGGCGAAGACGCCGTACTTCGCGTTGATCCGTTCGAGCTCGGTCGCGATGTCTTCCGGCGGCACGAACCGCCCGCCGAGCACGTTGTCGATCGTGAGATCGCCGGCGATGAGGACGAGATCGGGTAGCGTCTCGTTCACGCGGCGCACGACCCGTCGCAGCTTGTCGATCCCGTTCCGCGGGGATCCTACGTGGAGATCGGCGATCAAGGTGACACGCGTCTCTTCGTCCTCGGGCCAGCCGGGAAGCTCGAGGTCGACTTCGTTGAGGACGAGCCGCCCCGGCTCCCACCAGAACCCCCACGCGAACAGACCCGCCCCCGTCGCCAGGAGGGCGACGAGCAGCCAACCGGTCCAGCCCATGCGCGTCGAGCGAGCGCGGCGGTCGCTTATGACCCGGTCTCCTCGTCCTCGTCCTCGGCCTCGGGCGCGGCCCAGAACGCCTCGCCCTCGGGAGAGGCGGCGGCGAGCTCCGCCGAGTAGAGCGCCGCGTTGAACAGGATCCGGAAGTTGCCGAACGGCTGACCGCGCCACTGGGGACGCATGCCGAGCAAGAGCACCCGGCCATCTCCGTGGTGGGCTTCGACGCCGGAGGCGTAGCCGGCGATGCGCTCCGGACCCAGGAGGTAGCCGGACTGAAGCGGCGTCCCTTCGGCGGGATACTTGGCGAACACGCGACCCTCGAACCCGTCGGTCGTCGTGAAGACGGGGCTTCGCTCGACGACCACGGAGGCGCGATCCGGCATCCCGGACATCACGGGGTGCGACGGGTCCACGAGCATCTCGACGATCGAGCCACTCTGGAAGTACTCCTCGCTCGGGACGCCCGCGACCACGTTCTCCACCGGCAGGTGGAGCGTCTCGATCGCGAACAGCGCGCTCCGGTTCAGCGTGACCAGGGTCCCTCCTCCGCGTACGAACGCGTCGAGCTCGCGCACGCCCTCGGCGCCGATCCCGCCCTCGTAGCGCGGCGGCACCGAGCCCTTCGCGAGCCCGTCCATGATCTGACCCGACGACATGTCGGCCAGTATGATCACGTCGTATCGGCTCCGAAGGTCACCGGCGAGGATGTCCGGGTTGTAGAGGCTCGTGAACCCGAAGCCGTAGCGCTCGAGCAGCCATCGGGTCCACCCTTCGTCCATGCTCGCGTTCCAGGGGCGGTACAGACCGACCCGCGGCTGGCCGATCGCGGCGCCGGCCGATCCGCGCGCCGCCTGGAGCGCGAGCTCCGAGACGAGCGCCGTCTCGCCGCCGAGACCCGAGATCGCATAGCGACCGGACGAGCCGGGCTCACCCTCCGTTCCCGCGGTGCCGGGAACGAACGAGACGCGGGCACCCGCATCGAGGGCGCGCGTGATCGCCTTGAACGCGTTGTTCTGAGCGGGGTCGACGATGAGCGCGGACCCGCCGCCGGTCACGCGACCCGGAGGCGGCCGGATCGCGGCCGCCACGGGGTGCGCGTCGAACCCCACGCCGCGCGGCGAGTCGAACGGCGCGGCGTCTTCCACGTCCGCATCCCACGGGAGCGCCTCCGCCGCGAGCGGGCGCATGCGCGACCGTGCTTCCGGCGTGAGCGGCGAGGAGGCCTCGATCACGCGGAGACCCATCTGGAGCGGGAGCG
>JAKSCH010000402.1 GCA_022360695.1 Gemmatimonadota bacterium | reverse complement strand
AGATCGAAGCGCTCCGCCCAGGCGGTCACCTCGTCCGTCCGCTGTCGGCCGCGCCGCTCCCGTAGGGCGAGCAGACCGCGCGCGTTCTCGCGACCGGTCAGCCAATCGCGGAACACGGGACGCGGCGGCAGAAGAAGACGTCGACTCGGGTGGCGGATCTCGGGCGACAGGACGACCCCCGGGCTCGGACCCTCCGTCCACAGACGCAGGAGCGTCGACTTGCCGGATCCGTTGGGACCGAGGAGACCGAGGACGTCCCCCGCTTCGATCGAAAGCGAGAGATCGTGCAGCCCACGCGTACCGTCCGGATAGCGGAACTCGAGCTCGGTCGCCGTCGCGAGCGGGTCCCCGCCCGCGGCGGGGGCGCGGCCCGAGGTCACCGGGGACGTCGGACCGCGGACGGCATCACGGGATGATCGCCACTCCGTCTTCGTACACCGTGATCGCGTCCACCGGGCACGTCGCGCAGGCGTCGAGCAGACGTGATTTGGACGCCTCTTCGGGGTTCGTCAGGATCGCGACACCGTCCTCATCGAGCTCGAACGCGTCGGGGGCCTCGGCGATACAATCTCCGAAGCCGACGCACAGATCGCGGTCGATCACGACCCGCACGCCGTGTACCTCTCGCTCCGAGGTGGGATCGGGCGCCGTCGGATGGGTCCCACCCGCGTCGCCCACTACATGCCCTCCAGACCCAGATCCGATCGGGCGCGATCCATGATGTCGGGCGTCATCTCCTCGATTCCCCGTTCCTTCGCGTACTCGTTGTAGATCTTCTTGACCATCCCCCGGACGAACGACGGGACGTGGCTCAGACGCTCGACGGCGTCCGTGTTCCAGCGCACCGGCCCGCTCGGCGGGGATTCGACGAACGCTTCTTCGCTGCCGGTCGCGACCTCGCTCCGGATCCCTTCGAAGTTCGCCGCGGGCACGGTCCGTCCTCCGACCTGCACCCCCAGCGAGCTGACGAGCTGTGTCTCCATCGGATTCGTGAGCATCGCGGTCATCCGGTCGCAGTCGGGACACCGGAACACGGCGGCCAACGTCCCGTCCCCGGGCAGCTCGCGCTCCTCGAACGCCATCTGCCGATCGCAGTCGACGCACAAGAACTTCATGGGCGCTCTCCGCCCGGCGCGACGCGCGACGCGATTCGAGCGATCTCCTCGGCGAGACGCCCACCCCCCTCGAGCCACTCGTCGATGGCGCCCTTATCGGCGGCCGCCGCGAGCCTCCGATCGAACGGCAGACGCGCGATGAGCTCGACATCGAAGCGCGCGGCCAGATCGACCCCGCCCTCGGCCTCGTAGAGCGGGGTGAGCGCGCCGCACTCGTCGCACGCGAGACCGCTCATGTTCTCCACGAGTCCCAGCAGCGGCAGCCCTCGGCTCCGCGCGAGGTCGAGCGAGCGAGCGACCGCGTCGACCGACGCGCGGCCGGGGATCGTGACGGCGACCGCCCCATCCAGATCCGGCACGAGCCCGTGAAGCTCCGCGAGCCGTTGCGTCCCGGGCGGCAGGTCCACGATCAGGACGTCGAGCGCTCCCCAATCGACATCGGCGAAGAACTGACGAACCGCCTCTCGTTCCTGGACGCCCCGCCACACGAAGCCGGCGTCGACGGGATCCTTCCAGCGCAGCGCGGCGTCGTGATCGAGAAGCAGCGCCATCGACATCAGACGCACCCCGGACGCGGACCGCGCCGGCTCCACGCCACACGCTTCGTCCTCCCGGAGCGGTGCCGAGATCCCGAGCATGCGCGCGGCGCTGGGGCCATTGAGATCGGCATCGAGCAGACCGACGCGTCGCCCGGCGCGGGCGAGCGAAGCCGCGATCGCCGCCGACATCAGGCTCTTCCCTACGCCCCCCTTCCCGCTCATCACGCCGACGATGCGCTCGACCGAGGCCAACCGCGCGCCCACGCGCCCTTCGGCCTCGGCGACCTGGCCGGGGAGCGACGACTCGATCTCGTCGACTTCGTGATACGTGCGGATCTTCGGGGTCACGTGGGGGGTCCGGTGTGAGGGGTGGCTACAGGTCCCAGCCCGCACGGGCCAGGAGCCACAGGTTGATCAGGACGACGACGAGCGCGACAAGATAGAACGTCTCCGAGAGACTCGCTCCTTCCGCCGGGAGGAACGCGCCTCGGAGCAGCGCAGGGATCCGAAACGCGCCGAGGATACAGACGAGGCGCGCGACCCAGACGTTCTCCCAGCGCCAGAGCCCCGCGAACACGCCCGCGGCGATCGCGACGCCCGCGGCCATGTAGACGCCGATGGGTCCCCGCGCCGGCACCGAGCCATCCTCGTGGAGGATCCAGACGACCGAGAGATAGAGGACGGCGACGAGGAGATAGAAGAAGGCCGCCTGGCGAAATTTGGCGCTTCGTGCGCTCGCTTCGCGACTCATCGAGCCCAAGCTTCCGTCGGCGCGACGCAACGGCAAGGCGCCATACGTTTCGCGGCGTCGCCCGTTCGGATACGATGTATGCGGAAGCCGGCTCGCGGGCCGCCGGGAGGGAGAGCACAGGTCGTATGTCCGTCATAGGGTTTCATCGTTTTCTGATCTCGACCGCGATCGTGTTCTGCGCGGTGTTCGCCGCCTGGGAGTTTCGGGCGTTCACTTCGGGCGGAAGCTTCGGCGCGTTGGCGCTCGGGATCGGGTTCGCGGTCGCGGCCGCCGGGCTCGCGTACTACCTGGCTCACCTGACTCGCTTCCTCGGCCCCCGAGAAGCGACCCCCGATCGCGAAGGCTGACGCCGACGCCGTGAGCCAGCCGAGAAAACCCCTCGGTCTGTACGTGGCGGCGGGGGTCTTCCTGCTCACGATCGTGGCGGTCGTCGCATCCTCGTTTCGGAGATCGACGCCGCCCGGCTACCTGCCCACGACGCCGAACCCTCGGCCGGTCGGCGAAACCCTGGTCTCGGACACCATCACGGTCGACGCGCGCGACGGATCGCGCTGGGCCCGGTTCGACTTCGACTTGGAGAGCGTCGTCGACGACGATGCGGAGGGGTGGGACCTCGCATTCAACCGCTTCCACATCGTCACCAACGGAGGCCCGCTCTACGCGGGTGACGGTGGCGCCTTGGCCGTACAGACGTCGTGGGACTCGGTCACCGAAGCACCGGACGGCGACTATACCACCACCGACGGCCGCCTCGCCGATGGCGCGGTCACGCCGGCGCTCGAGCGTTGGTACGAGTACAGCTTCTTCGCTCACACCCTCGAGCCGAAGGACCAGGTATACGTCATACGATCCGCGGAAGGCATGTACGCCAAGCTGCGGATCTTGAGCTACTACTGCCCGGAGGCGACGCCGGGCTGCGTGACGTTCGAGTACGTGTTCCAGGGAGATGGGAGCCGCCGGCTCACGTCTTGAGCTCCGCGATCACATCGGCCGCGCCGCGCCGTCGCAGCTCCGCGCCCAGATCGAGCCCGAGCGCCCGCGCGTCCGCGAGCGCGCCCACCGCTCCGGCCTCGATGCTTCGACCGGCTTCACCTCCGAACACGCCCGCGCGGAGGCGCAGTCGTCCATCGGCCCGGGTCTCCGCGTAGGCGCCGATGGGCACCTGACAACTCCCCTCGAGCGCCTCGAGGACGGCGCGCTCCGCCGCCACCGCCGCGGATGCGACGGGATCCTCGACCGCCTCGAGCCGGACGGCCGTTCGCTCGTCGCCGCGTCGCGATTGGACGCCGAGCGCGCCCTGCCCCGGCGCCGGAAGCCAACCACGCGGCCCGAGACGCACGACATCGGCCGGCGCCAACGCGAGCCGCGAGAGACCCGCGGCGGCGAGGATCAGGGCGTCGAGCTCCCCCGTCGCGAGCTTCGCCAGTCGGGTCTCGATGTTTCCGCGGATCGGCAGCACCGCGAGATCCGGGCGTAGCCGCGCGACCTGCGCGGAGCGCCGCGACGAGGAGGTCCCGATCCGCGCGCCGGCGGCCAGCCGCTCGAGCGCGGTCGATCCATCCGACGTGACCGTCTCGGCCGACATCGATCGAGCCTCGTCTCGAGCCGCGGAGCGGACCAGCACGTCCGCCGGGTCCGCGCGGCCGGGTATCGTGAGAACGGCCCCGGACCGATCCGCCACCGGGAGGTCCTTGAGCGAGTGCACCGCGACGTCGATCCGCCCCTCCGCGAGCGCCGCGTCGATCTCGGCCGTGAACACGCCCTTGCCACCGATCTCCGGGATCGGACGATCCAGCTCGCGGTCGCCCCGCGTGTCGAACGTCTCGTAGGCGACCTCGAGCTCCGGCCAGCGCCGACGCAACCGATCCCCTACCCACGTCGCTTGTGCTCGAGCGAGGCGAGATCGCCGCGAGCCGATGACGATCCGGTCGCGCGACTCGTCCTCCGACGCGGTCATCGCAGGTAATACATCACGAGGAACGCGGCGAGAAGACCGGCCACCCAGAGCACGGAGCTCCCCGTCGCCCACGTGCGTGCGAACACGCCATGTCCCTTGTGGTGCCGGGAGACCCGCCCGAGGACGCCACCGACGGCCATGTTCGTCGCACCGGTGACCGCGCGATACGCCGCACGCACGCCGATCGCGACGACTCCGATCAGACGTGGGAGGCCGCGACGATATACCCAGTCGGTATCGAGGTTCGTCGATCGCGTCTCGGCGGGATACAAACCGGTGCGCATCAACACGGCGAACGCGAGCGCGGCCCACAGCAACAGCTGCAGCGACGTCACTACGTGGGCCGTCGTGTAGGGGTGGTACTCGGCGTCGTACGGCAGCAGCGCGTACAGCGGCCCGGGGAACACCCCGATCAGGATGCACAAAGCCGCCGCGCCACCCATCGCGACCAGCATGTTGAGCGGCGCTTCCTTCGGTCGAAGCCCCGAGTCGTGCGCGAAGAACGCGAAGAACGGGATCTTGATCCCGGAGTGCTCCATCACGCCGGCCGACGCGAACGTGAGCCCGAGGAACGCCCACATCAGGTGCTCGTAGCCGGCGGCCGAGATGATCATCGACTTCGTCACGAACCCGCTGAACAGCGGGAACGCCGAGATCGACATCGCGCCGATGATGCAGAAGATGGTCGTGAACGGCATCGACTTGTAGAGCCCGCCCAGCTCGGACGCCTTGATGGTCCCCACCCGGTAGAGCACCGCCCCCATCGACATGAAGAGCAGCGCCTTGTAGAGCAGGTGCGCGAACGCGTGCGACACGGTGCCGTTGAGCGCGAGCTCGGTGCCGATCCCCACGCCCACGACCATGAAGCCGAGCTGGTTGTTGAGGCTGTAGGCCAGGACCTTGCGCAAATCGTTCTCGATGACCGCGAAGAAGATCGGGAAGATCGTCATGATCACGCCGATCGGGATCAGGATCTCGGTCCCGGCGTAACCGCGAGCGAGCGCGTACACCGCGAGCTTGGTGGTAAACGCGCTCAGGAAAACCGTCCCGGTGACGGTCGCCTGTGGATACGCGTCCTGCAGCCAATTGTGGAGCAGCGGGAACGCGCATTTGATGCCGAACGCCAGGAAGATGAGGTTCGTCCCGGTCGTGCCCAGCCCGAGGTGATCGAAGGCGAGCGACCCCGTCGCCTGATAGTGGACGATGGTACCGGCGAGCAGCAGCACACCCGACCCCACCTGGATGATCAGGTACCGCATCCCCGACCGGTACGCGGCCTCGGTCTTCCGAGCCCAGATCAGGAACACCGACGCGATGGCCGTGAGCTCCCAATACACGAACAGCGTGATCAGATCGCCCGCGAACACGGCGGCGATCCCCGCGCTGGCGTAGACGAGCCCGGCCATGTGCTGGACCGCGTCCTTGACGTGCAGCGCGTAGATGACCGTGAGCAGCGCGACGATGTGGAAGATGAGCCCGAACACGAGACTCAGCTTGTCGATCCGGTTGAGCGTCAGCGTGTAGCCGAGCAGGTCGATCTGGAGCTGCGCGCCCTCCGGCAGACCGAAGAAGCCCAACAGCTGGACCCCGCTCAGGATCGGAAGCAGCAGCACGAACGCGGCCCGGGCGCGCCCTTTCAGGAGCGGCACCAGCAAGGCACCGACGATGATGATCGAGGCCGGTGGCAGCCCGGCGAGGAAGCTACTCATCGTAGTAGTCCTCGTCGCGCATCAGGATCTTCCGAAGCTGCGCGCCCAGGAGCACGATGAACACGAACGCGAGGAAGCCGAACAAGGCGTAGAACCCGAACCAGCCCTCGAAGTCGAACTCGACGTGCTTGTGATAGAGCAGATCCGCGATGAGCAGCCCGCCGCAGACGATCGCCAACCCGTACACGAGCCGCGTCACGTTCCGAGGCCGGTCGAGCCAGCCGCCCGAGTCGCCGCTCACCGGAGCCACCCCGCTCGACGCTCTCGTCGCATCATGGGCCCGCCAGCGGTTGGAGCAGATTCAAGAGATCGGTCGAATAGAAGAAGAGGACCACGCACCCGATCGCCGTGAAGCAGATCGGAATCACGCAGAACAACGGCGCTTCCTTGATCGCCGGTCGCTCGGGTCCGTCCGGCGGAGCGAACAGGAAGCCGCGAACCGGGATGGGCATCAGATACGCGATGTTGAGCAAGGAGCTCACCATCAGCACGCCGACGAGCACGAGCTGCCCGGCATCGGCCGCGCCGAGCGAGAGGTACCACTTGCTCCAGGTGCCTCCCATCGGGGGCAGACCGATCACGCTGAGGGCGCCGATCATGAACGCGATCATCGTCACGGGCATCACCCGGCCCAGACCGCGCATGTCGGAGATCTCCGTCTTGTGCGCCGCGACGTAGATCGCCCCGGCGCAAAAGAACAACGTGATCTTGCCGAAGGCGTGCATGGCGATGTGCATGCTGCCACCGATGACGCCCCACGCGTTGGCCAGCGCGGCTCCGAGCACGATGTAGGAGAGCTGGCTCACGGTCGAGTACGCCAACCGACGCTTCAGGTTGTCTTGTTGGAGCGCCACGATCGAAGCCGTGAGGATCGTGAACGCGGCCGCGTACATCAGCCACTCGCTCACACCCGTCGTGCTCAACAAGTCGAGACCGAAGATGTAGACGATCACCTTCATGACCGTGAACACGCCCGCCTTGACGACCGCTACGGCATGGAGGAGCGCGCTCACCGGCGTGGGCGCCACCATGGCGGCGGGTAGCCAGCGGTGGAAGGGCATGAGCGCCGCTTTCCCGGTTCCGAACGCATACAGCGCGAGGAGCGGGATGAGCACGCCGCCCTCGGCCCGACCCGCCAAGATCCCGCCGGGCCGGAAATCCAGGGTGCCCGCGATGACCCACGTCCAGATCACCGCCAGGAGGAGCATCCCGATCGAGGTCGTGAACAGGACGGACAGATACGTGCGCGCGCCCCGTACCGCCTTCTCGGTGCCGTGGTGCGAGACGAGCGGATACGTCGCGAGCGTGAGCACCTCGTAGAACAGGAACAGGGTCAGCATGTTGCCGGCGAGCGCGACCCCCACGGCCCCGAAGATCGAGACCGCGAAGGACACGAAGAACCGCGTCTGGTTCTCCTCGTCGTGCGCACGCATGTACCCGATCGCATAGAGCGACGTCACGATCCAGAGTCCGGATGCGACGAGCGCGAACAACATCCCGAGCGGTTCGAGCTCGAACGCGATCGGCAGACCGGGCAGCACCTCGAACAGCTCCACGGCGGGTCGTCCGCCCGCGGCCACCTCCGGCACGAGGGCGGCGACGAGGACGAAGAGCGTCGTCGCCGTGATCAGCGTGGCGGCCTCGCGGGCGTTCGGGCGCGCCCCGAGCGCGCCGACCGCGAGCGCCCCGACGAGCGGAACGACCAGGACGGTGAGCAACGGGCTCGCGAACATCAGGGAAGCCCCCCGAGCAGCGCTTCCGCGGCCTGGCGGGCGACACCGGCCGAGCGGGTCGTGAACAACCCGAAGAACACGGTGGCCCCGATCAGCGCCCACGTCGGGATGAGCATCGAGAGCGGCGCCTCCGACGCTTCACGCGCCCGCTCGCTCGGCTCCCTGAAATAGGCCGTCTCGACGACGCGCCACACGTACGCCACCGCGAGCAGCGAGCTCATGAGCACGAGCACCGCGACGATGATCCAGCCCTGCTCGAGCGCCGCCTGGATGAAATACCACTTGCTGATGAAGCCGGCCGTCGCCGGCACGCCGATCAGACCCAGCCCTCCGACGACCCACGCGGCCATGGTCCAGGGCATCGTCCTGCCGAGCCCCGCCATGTCCTCGATGTCGACGGACCGAAGTCGCAGCATCACGCAGCCCATCGCCATGAAGAGGCCACCTTTGATGAGCGCGTGGTTGAAGAGGTGGACGATGCCCGCCGTCAGGCCGGTCGCCGTCGCGAAGCTGATCCCCAACACCATGTAGCCGATCTGCGCGACCGAAGAGTACGCCAGCATCCGCTTGATGTTGGTCTGGAAGATGGCGACGATCGAAGCGACGAAGATCCCGAGCAGCGCGAGCGGGAGGAGCGCGCGTCCGAGCGCGAGGTCTTCGAACGCGAACTCGATCCCGAACACGCTGAACATGAAGCGGAGCAGGATGTAGACGGACACCTTCGTCGCGGTCGCCGCGAGAAACGCGGTGACGACCGACGGCGCGTAGGCATACGCGTTCGGGAGCCAGCCGTGGAGCGGAAACAGCGCCATCTTGAGCGCGATCCCGACCGTCAAGAACGCGACGGCGACGAGCGTCGTCCGGACACCGCCGTCGATCGGGAGCCGCGCGGCCATGTCCTCCATGTTGAGCGTACCGGTCATCATGTACATGAGACCGATCCCGATCAGGATGAACGTCGCGCCGATCGTCCCCATCACGAGGTACTGGAACGCCGCCGGCAACGCCTTCCGGCGACCGCCCATCGCGATCAGCGCGTAGGACGAGAGCGCCGACACCTCGAGAAACACGAACACGTTGAAGAGGTCGCCCGTGATCGCGATTCCGAGCAGACCGGTGAGACAGAGGAGATAGACGGCGCAGAACAAGTACTGACGAGATGCGGGGATCTCATCGCCCATGCTCCGCGGGGCGAACGTGAGGACGATGGCCCCGATGCCGGACACGAACAGGAGGACGAACGCGTTGAGCGCATCGATTCGGTACTCGATGCCCCACGGGGCCGCCCACCCGCCCATCTCGTACACGATCGCTCCACTCGCGAGCACGCGGTCGAGAAGCGCCACCGAGACCCCGAACGTCGCCCAGCACACCGCGATCGCGAACCCGAGCGTGACGACGCGATTGCGCAGCAACACGCAGATCGGCGCCGCGACGAGCGGTATGACGATCTGAAGCGGAGGGAGCTGCGACTCCATCACCGATCCTGCTCGAAGATCTCATCCTCCTCGATCGTCTCGTAGGCCTCGCGGATTCGGACCACGAGCGCGAGCGCGACCGACGCGGTCGCGACCCCGACCACGATCGCCGTGAGGATGAGGACGCTCGGGAGTGGGTTCGAGTAGACCTCGAATCCATCGGCCACGATCGGAGCCGTACCGCCCCGGACCTTGCCGATCGTGATGTAGAGGAGGAACACGGAGGTCTGGAAGATGCTGAGACCGATGACCTTCTTGATGAGGTTGCGGCGCGAGATGACGATGTAGAAGCCGGTCATCATCAAGAAGATGACGACCCAATAGTTGTAGAGCCCGAGCACGTCCGCCATCAGGCTCGTCCGCGTCCGGCGAAGGTGGAGTACACGGCGATCATCACCGCCGCGACCGTCATGCCGACGCCGAGCTCGATGACCAGGATTCCGTAGTGTTGCCCTTTCTCCGGGTGCGCCGGCGTGAACGCTCCATAGTCCAGGAAGTTCCCGCCCATCAACATGGTCGCGATGCCGGTTCCGGCGTACAGCAGCACGCCGGCCGCGATCAAGATCTCGATCGCGCGTGGCTTCGCCACTCGACGGACCGCCGCCAAACCGTAGATGAGACCGTACAGCACGAAGCCGGCGGCGAAGATGACCCCCGCCTGGAAGCCTCCGCCCGGTCCGTAGTCGCCGTGGAACTGGACGTACAACGCGAACAGGAGCACGTACGGGAGCAGCAGCTTGCTCACCACGCGCAGGATCGTGTGACCCGTCATGGCGACTCCCCTCCCCCTTCGTCGCGCGTGCGCCTTCGACTCCCCTGGAGGAGGAGAAGCACCGAGATCCCCGCCGTGAAGATCACGACGGTCTCACCCAACGTGTCGTATCCTCGATAGCTGCCGAGTACTGCGGTCACGACGTTCGGGATGTGGATGTCGTGCTCGGTCCGCTCGACATACGACGGGTGCGGGTAGGTGCTCGCCGGCGCCTCGGGGTCGCCGAACCTCGGCATGTCGACGGTCCCGTACATGAGCACGGCGCCGGTTACGGTCACGATCGCGAGCGGGCCCGCCTGGCTGCGCGCCGGCTGCTTGGAGCGCGTGGTCGTGAGGGCCAGCGTCGCGAGCGCGAGGATGGTCGAGATGCCGGCTCCCACGGCCGCCTCGGTAAAGGCCACGTCGGGCGCGTCGAGCAGCAACATCCACGACGCTCCGAGGAAGCTGTAGATGCCCATCAGCATCACGGCCGCCCACAGGTTCCGCATCCGAACCACGGCCAGCGCAGTGACGCACAACAGCGTGAGCAGCAGCGCCGTGACGGTTTGGACCTCGAGATCGACGGTCGAGCTCATCCGTCCTCCTCGGTCACGTCGACATGAGGCTCGAGACCCGCCTCGAGCGCGGCGTTCGCGAGCGCGTGCGTCGCGGTCGGACTCGTCAGCCACAGGAAGAGGAGGATGATCACGAGCTTGATCGTGACGATCGAAAACCCGGACTCGAACATCAGACCCGTGAGGATCAGCCCGGCACCCAGCGTGTCGGTGATGCCCGCCCCGTGTATACGGGCGTAGAAATCCGGGAGTCGCACGATCCCGATCCCTCCGATCACGGCGAACGCGGCTCCGCTCAGGAGCAGTATCGCACCGATGACGTCGAAGGCGGCTTCCACGCTACGTCACCTCCTCCCGGTCCGGATCGGCGAAGTGTCCGTACTTCGAGAAACGAAGGACCGCGATCACGCCGATGAAATTCATCAGCGCGTAGACGATCGCCAGGTCCAGGAAATCCGGACGGCCGGTCAAGAACCCCATGACGGCGATCAGGAGGACCGTCTTCGTGCCGAACATGTTGAGCGCGAGAATGCGGTCGAACACCGTCGGACCGAGCGCCGCTCGTACGAGCGCGAGCCCCATGGTCACGAGGACGGCGGCGGTCGCGACGGCGAACATCAGGCCGACCCCGTGAACTTCGAGACGCGGCGGTCCATCTCTCCGCTCAAAACCCCGGCTGCCGCCTCCTCGGTCAACGCGTGGATCTTGATCACGTCGCCCTCCGTGTCGATCGAGACCGTGCCGGGGGTCAAGGT
>JAKSCH010000296.1 GCA_022360695.1 Gemmatimonadota bacterium | reverse complement strand
GCCTTTTCGATGATTTCTTTCGACTCGGCGCGCGCCTGAGCCAGCGCGGCCTCGTGCTCGGACCTCATCGCCTCGGCGTCTTCGCGAGCCTGTCGGGCGTCGTCGATCGCGCCCTGGATCTTGGCGTGTCGCTCCTCGAGACCGCCCGAGATCGCGGGAAACACCTTCCACACCAGTATGCCCAGCGTGATCAGGAACAGGATCCAGGTCCAGACGATCAGCCCGACGTTGATCGAGAAGAGGCCACCACTGCCGCCTCCCTCCGCGCCGTGATCCTGACCCAGGATCGCGCTCGCCGCGATGAGGAGAGCGACGCCCGCAACCCAGGCGGGTCGTAGCATACGCATCGTTACGCGAGCAGCGCGATCACGAGACCGAAGAGCGCGGCACCCTCGATGAACACCGAGAGGATGATCGCGGCCGTCTGGATGTTCGCGCCCGCCTCGGGCTGACGCGCGATCGCCTCGGCCATGTGACCTCCGATCCGACCGATCCCGAGACCGGCGCCGAGCACCGCAATTCCGGCTCCGACGACCGCCAGCCCAGCGCCGATGGTAGTGGGTGCCGCCTGCTGCAGTACCGCCAACATGTTCAGCATGGGTGTTACTCCGTGCGTTGTTTGTTCGTCCTCAGCCCCGGCGGAGGACCCGTTGTCCGCTCCGGCGTCGTGTGGCCGGGTGGCGGATCAGTGCGCGTGGCGAATCAGTCCGATGAAGACGGACACCAACATCGCGAAGATGAAGGCTTGGACGAACGCCACGAAGATCTCCAGAAACATCACCATGAGCGCGAGCGCGAGCGATCCGACGATCGCGATGATCCCCACCGGGTTCGGACCCCCGTACGTGAGGATCAACCCCAATAGGGCGAGGATCACGAGGTGTCCTGCCGTCATGTTCGCGAACAAGCGAATCGCGAGCGCGATGATCTTCGAGAACTTCCCGATGAGCTCCACCGGGGCCAGGATCAAGATCATGATCGGCTTGAGCCAGCCCGGAAGACCCGGCGGAAGGAAGAAGATCGTCTTCATGTAGCCTGCCGGACCGAGCGCCACGAACCCCGCGGTCTCGACCACGATCAGCGCGATGATCGCGAGCGCGGATGTCACCATGATGTTGGCGGTCGCGGTCGCCCCCCACGGGATCAGACCCAACAGGTTCGAGTACAGGATGAAGAAGAAGAGCGTGATCACGAGCGGCACGAACCGTTCGCCGCCGTGTCCGATGTTCGCCATCACGACGTCGTCACGCAGATAGAGGTAGAAGCTCTCGATCGCGTTGAGGATGCCCTTGGGTCCCTCGCGACCCGCGTCGAGTCGCCGCGACGCGCGCGCAGCCATGAACATGGTGAGCACCGTCAAAATCGTGGCGAACATCAAGAAGAGGACGTGCTTCGTGATCGAGAGATCGATCTCGAGACCCCCGACGTGGATCGGCGGAAACTCCGGGAGGTGGATCTCACCGAAGGGAGCGAACTCCCAATAGTTCGCATCCACCACGTGGTGGATCATGACGTCGGTGCCCCACTCCTCGGCATGTTCTTCCGCCGCGTGGGCCGCCGCGTCCTGCGCTCCGTGCGTCGCGTCCTCCGCCCCATGCGTATCCTGGGCGGCGTCCTCCGCGCCCTCCTGCACGAAGCCCCCGGCGCTCGTGAGCGCCGAGATCGATCTATACAGTGCCGGGATCATCCGGTCTCGTGTGTCCTGTTCCGGTGTCCGTCACGGCGGGCCGCTCGGCCGACCACGGCGGGGATCAGCCACCCCGCCTCCGCCAACAACAACACCAACATCGACAACCCGTATGCCGCCGGGAGGTCCTTCGTCACCCAACCGACCAGGGCGAGCCCGCCGCAAGCGGCGAGACCCATCGCTCGGACTACGATGCCGCCGAGCCATTCCCTCGACGCATCCGCGCCCGCGTCGAGGGCGCGACGCAAACGCGCGAATGCCGTCACCTGGATCGCCCAGGCCAGGACCACGCCGGCGATGCGCTCCGAAGATCCGCCGATCATGATCACGGCGACCGCTGCGACCGCCAGAGTCACCACCGCGTATGCGATCGAGCTTCGAGCCACGTCGGTCAGTCCCCGTCTCCGTCCCGCTGATTCAGCACCAGCAGCGCGTACATCCGGTAGAAACTCAACCCGAACCCGAGGAAGACCCCGAGAAGCACGAAAAGCGGTCTCGTGCCCAAGCGCCCGTCCAGCCAGTTCCCACCCAACGCGAAGAGCGCGATCGAGAACGCCATCGTCAGACCGAGCCCGGCGGCTTCCTGTCCGTGCACGCTCAAGGCCGGACCCGTGGTCTTCCTCCGGGTCTTGGTGGGGCCCGGTTTTTCGCCTTCTCGGTCCGGCATCGGGCGAGCCCTCCTACGGCCGTGGCACCGCGATGATATCCGCTTGTGAAAAATTTCGCAAGCGGGATTTCGCTTGACGTTGAGCGGAAAACGCCTAGCTTGGCCCACCGAGAATGTTCGCCCTCCGCTAACCTCCATACGGCCCCTGCGATGCCCCGATTTG
>JAKSCH010000372.1 GCA_022360695.1 Gemmatimonadota bacterium | reverse complement strand
GTGGCGGTCGGGCCCGCCGCATCTCCAGCGGGCGGTGGGGCAGGGGTCAACGCCGCCGCGTCCAGACCCCCCACCCAGCGTACCCGGTCGATGCCGAATACCACATATCCCAACGCGCCGAACAGGGGCACGGACCAGACGACCGCGAGCCACAGCACAGCGGAGACGGGGCGGCTCTTGTGGAGCAGGATGTCGAAGCTGAGCAAGAGAGCCAGCGCGATGTGACCCACGCCGAGCCATCCGTTGTCCGCGAATCCCACGAAGGCGCTCTCCGTCCTCGAGACGCTGTCCGGTCCAGATAGACGAAGCCCCCGGGGATCGGCACGTCAATCCCCGAGGGCGTTCCTCTCGTTGGCGATACCGGATCTCTCTATCGTCCGGGGTCGCGAAGTCGGCGGCGACCTAGATCCGAAATCTTGCCCGAGCCCGGAGGTGATAGGGCCACCTCCACGTCCGGCGTCCCGCTAGCGAACGAGACAACGGCTGCAGCCAACGACCGCGCAGCCGGCTCGATGGGACCGAACTTCCCAAGGAGCGTCGCGGGCGAGCGATCGGCATCGCCCGCGAAACCGAGCGACCGAAGAGTCGCCGGCCCAACGGTGGCCTCGCTCGCCCTCTCGCGGGGGTCGAAGCGCGACCACTCCGGTCATCGGTAGAAGCAGTGCCCGTGCCACGCGCGACGGTCCCCGAGGGCGGGACCATCCGTCTTCTGTTCGCGTGCGTTCCCGACCCGCGCGGGGTCTGGCGGGGAGCGTCGGCGCGCAGGCGCACGCGACGAAACGTCTCGCCGACCCGGGGTGGGCCGGGGCGGTTCGTCCCGCTCGGCGAACCATACCCGACCCACCCCGTCACGCCGCATCGAGGCGCCTGGGCTCCATCCCGGGGCGCGAGGGCCGAAACACGAGATCAGGTGCGACGACGGCATACGCCTGGCGTTCCGAGCGGCGGACAAGAGGATCATCTCCACCATCACGGCATCGGAAACACCATGCGAGCGATAGCGAAGATCACGATTCCCCTCGGCGCCGTGGCGCTTGCGACGTGCGCCTATCAACCGCCGCCCGCGCCGGTCGTCGGCGATCCCGAGACGCTGGGCTTTCTCGCCGGCGAGTGGTCGGGTGAGTACGCCAGCGAGGACACGGGTCGGGAGGGCAACATCTATTTCCGACTTCGCGCCGGTGCGGACACCGCGCGAGGCGAAGTGCTGATGGCGCCCCTCGTGGATCTCTACGGACCCGAATACACGTCCCCGTACGGGTTCGAGCGCCCAGGGTACACGATTGCGCCTCCCTTGCTCACGATCGACTTCGTTCGCGGGAACGGCCCCTGGGTACACGGCGCGCTCGATGAGTACCGCGACCCCGAGTGCGGTTGCATGGTCCAGACGACCTTCACGGGTCGGATCGACCGTGACCGCATCGACGGCCAGTTCCAGTCACGACACAGCGGCACCGATCAGGTGGACACGGGGACCTGGTATGTCCGCCGGACGGGACCGCCGCCCGCCGCCGAGGAGACCGAGGAAGCCGTCGCTTCGTTGCCGCCGGATACGCTGGGGCTGACCGGTCCCTCCGACGCCGAGATCATGGCGCAGGGGCGCGCGCTCTTCGCGGAGTTGGGCTGCTCGTTCTGTCACGGCGCCGACCCCCGGGCCGGGATCGCGCCCGACCTGAGCGAGACGCTGCCGCACCGGGAGTTCGGTTGGGTCTACCGGATGATCCTCCGACCCGACTCGATGGTGCGTCACGATCCGATCGCGAAGGAGCTCTACTCGGAGTTCGGATACGAGATGCCGGAGCGCGGCGCCACGCCCTGGGAAGCGCTGGTCCTCTACGAGTACCTGATGGCCCAGATCGCCGAAGAGCCGGAGCCGAGATGACGAACGTGCCTGCGGAGGCGTGGGCATCGCGGGAGCTCGCGACCGACCTGGACGGAGCGATCGAGCGTGTCACCGCCGCGCTGGCGGAGCAGGGGTTCGGCATCCTGACCCGGATCGATCTGCACGAAGCGTTCGCGGACAAGCTCGAAGCGACCCTGCGCTGGGACACCCCGTCGCCACGATGAACGAAACGCCGGCGACCCGAGGCAGGTACCGCGGGCGAATCCTCGAGGCTCGTCCCACGCGATTCTCCTCGCTCGACGCGAACCGTGACGTTCGATACGATCCGTGAACATCGGGCGGGCAACGTAGCATCGGCGTCGCTGACGAGGCGGAGTGCGGAGCGGAGGCCGACCGTCCGGTGCAGACTCCAGATGCGTCCCGCGAGGTCGCGGAGGGCGAAGTATGACGGAGGTGACGGACAGCGCGTCGGTGGAACGACACGAAGGCATCGTGACCATCCGTGGCGGTGGCGACCTTCGTCACTGGAACGGGATCGAGTACAAGGCGGGGATGTGGGCCGAGAACGTGGGCTCGCGCGCGCTCTCGATGAACGTGGCGATGATTCCGCCCGGCGGCGTCGCGAAGGCGCACATCCACGTCGGGTTCGAAGTGATGCTCTACATCCTCCAGGGGCGCGTACGCCACGAGTTCGGACCGGAGCTCGAACAGTCGCTCGAGAACGGCGCGGGTGATTTCATCTTCATCGAGCCCGAGATCCCGCACGAGGTGTTCAACATGAGCGATACCGAGCCCGTCGTCGCGGTCGTCGCGCGCTCCGACGCGCGCGAGTGGGAGAACATCGTCGACTTCGAGCGGCCGGGCTGATCCGACCGCTCGCCCACGGGTCGCTCGGCCCCCCCCGCCCGCACGAGCCCGAGCAGCCCGGCCGCTCCGTGAGCGCGAGGAAGCGTCTCAAGCGGTTCGCCCTCCGCATCGCACGCGTGTGCGGCTTGTTCGCGCTCGCTCGGGCGCTCACGCGCGACGACGTCCGGATCCTGGGGTACCACTACGTCTCGATGGACGACGAAGAGACGCGCTTTCCGTCGCTGTTCCTCACACCTTCGCAGCTGCGCCAGCGTCTCGAGCACCTCCGACGGTGCTATCGCATCGTGAGCCTGGACGAAGCGGTCGAGACGTTGCGAACCGGCCATCCCGGCGCGAAGCGCGTCGCTCTCACCTTCGACGATGGGCTCTATAACTTCGCCGCGGCCGCCGTACCGGTGCTGGAGGAATACGGCGCACCCGCCGCGGTCTATGTCGTCACCGCGCACGTCGTCAACGAGATCCCCGTGTGCGTGATGGCGCTCCGCGACGTGCTGGCACGGGCCGACGTCGACGCGCTTCGAGCGCCGGTGCCCGAGCTGGGCGATGTGCCCTCGCTCGCCACCGACGAGGCCCGTCGCGCGTTCCGCGGTCGCGCCATGGGCCACCTGCGAACGCTACCGCACGCCGGGCCGGAGCGTCTGGACTTCACGCGCCGCGTGGCCCGCGCGCTCGATGTCGAGCTCGACGAGATCCTCGAGCGCCGAACATGGGACGTGCTCACCGCCGAAGAGATGCGCGACCTCACGGAACGCGGCTTCGCGATCGAGGCGCACGGACACAACCACCTCGACGCCGTCGCGGCGACGGATCGCCTTTTCGACGAGGTCGATCGCTGCGCCGACGTCATCGAGGAAGCGACGGGACGTCGACCGGTCGACTACTGCTACCCGTTCGGGTTGTGGAGCCGTGCCGGCTGGCCGGCACTCGAGCGCGCCGGTGTTCGGAGCGCGACGACGACCCTCTACGGGATGAACTCGCCACGGACCCCGAGACTCTCGCTCCGCCGATACATGGATGGGGGCGACATGACGCAGCTCGAGTTCGAGTTCGAGCTCAGCGGGCTGCGCTGGTTGCTCTGGGGTCTGCGGCACCGGTCCGAGCGCTGGCAGCCCGCCGAGAAGCTCGAGCTCTACACCACGTCGGGCCAGCTCTACTAGCCGGCCCGACGGACCTAGGCGGATCTAAGCGGCCCCTGCCAACCCCTCCCGGAGCACGCCCTCGCGGAGCCCCGGGTGCGATCGCCACACCCACGTGCCCATCGCGACGAAGGCGAGCAGGTTCGCGACTCCGACGGCCCACACCGAAACGCCGCCGAGCACCCAGCCGCCGAACGCCACGAGCGCCGAGAACGTGAGGGCCTCGAGCACGATCGCGCCCAGCACGACGAAGAAGGCGAGCGAAGGCAGCTGCTCGACCCCGCGGGCGATCGCGGCGAACGCGATCCCGACGAGTCCGAACGCGACCAGGTGAAGCACGCTGTAGGCCGCCACGATCGCCGGGGTCGCCGCGTCGAGAGTCGCCTCGGGTCCGAGGAAGAGCGCCGAGCCCAGCGCCGCGGGCGTACGGAGCGGCGATCCGGCGACGAGATCCACGAAGAAGAACCACGCCGCTACCGCGAGCGCACCTACGACCCCGAGCTTCAAGCCCTCCGCGATCAGCGGGTGATAGCGAAGGGCCGCCCACCCGAGCGGGTGCTCCTCTTTCTCCACCCGGTGGAGGTAGGCCATCAGCGCGAGCCCCGACAACAGGTTCGCGCCGACGACGTGACCGGCAGGCAACACGCCCAACAGGTGCTCGCCGGTGAGCAGCAGGCCGACGTAGTGGATGGCGGTCAAGACGCAGACGCCGAAGAACAGACCGAGCGCGAGCCGGGGCGCGACCCCCGCGGCGTCCAGGAACCAGCCGGTCACGCCACCCACGACCGCGAACGTCGCGAAATGGAGCAGCGAGTAGAGCGCGACCGTGGTCGCCGTTCCCCCGCCGACGCGCCCGAAGAGGGCACCCCCTAACTCCGCGGGGGTGCGCAACGGGTCTCCGGCCACCAGGTCCACGACCAGGAACCAAAGGGCGACGATCGCCCCTGCCAGAAGCCCGCCGACGACACCGTGCACCAGGACAGATTGCTGGGTCGATTTCATCGGGGCCTCCTCTCGGAACCGTCCGGATGCCCCCCTCACCCTGCCGGCAAAGACGCGCACCGGACGAACGGGCAACGCGCGGTCTCGGCCGCACGTTCCGTGAACCGTAGACCGAATGTCGGCCCCGTGTCCAGACCGGGTCTCGGGGCCAGCCTTCTTCGCGCCGCTCCTCGGCACGTCCGGTTGGAGGGCGAACTCGTCGAGCGCCTCGGACGCGGACCCCGATCTACAGAGCCTCGAGCGAACGCTGGCCCGGAGACCGGCGGAGCCACGTTTCGCGAAGAAGAGTCTCTACCTCGGCGAGCCGCACGCGGCGCCGGGTCGACGAGAAGAGGCCGACGGCCGCGGTCTCGACCTACGGGCGCACGTATTTCCGTAGCTGTCGGGGCCCGACCTCGGCGCCGTAGACGTTCCCCGCCGCGTCGACCGCGACGCCCTCGGCCGCGGTCGTGCCGTTGTCGAGACTCGGCGGCGCCGGGTCCGGGATGAACGCCGTCACGTACGCGTCTGTCACGCTCCCGATCCGGATCCCACGGAGCCACCCGAAGTTCTCCGACCAGCTCGCGCCGGACTCGGAATCCGCGGAATAGAGCACGTCGTTCGAATCGATGTACAGACCGCTCGGACGGCCGAACTGCGTCCACGTCTCGAGGTGCTCGCCGTCCTGCGTGAAGATCTGGATCCTGGAGTTGCCTCGATCCCCCACGAAGAGGCGCCCCTGGGAATCCATGGCGAGCGCGTGCGGATCGCGGAACTCGCCCGCTTCGGCGCCGGTGCTTCCCCACGCGGTGATGTACGTACCGTCGCTCGAGAACTTCACGATGCGATTGTTTCCGCCCGACCCGTGTCCATCGGCCACGAAGATGTCGCCGTTGGGCGCGACGAGGACGTCCGAGGGTCCGTTGAACTGGTTCGGGCCGTCGCCGGCGACGCCCGGCTGCCCGAGGCTCAGCAACAGCTCGCCCTCCGGGCTGAACTTGTGGACCTGGTGTCCCATGTCGCCTTCGCCCCGCGCGTCGGTCAGCCACACGTTCCCGTCGCCATCCACGTGGATCCCGTGGGGCCACACGATCATCCCCGCGCCGAAGCTCCGGACGACGTTGCCCTCGGGGTCGAAGAGCAGGATCGGGTCGAGGTCGTCTCGCCCCACGCAGCTGTTGGCTTCGCAACGCTCCCCGACCCAGATATGACGGCCGTCGATGTCCGGGTACACGGCGCTCGTCGCCCCCCACGCTCGGCCGTACGGCATCTTCGCCCACCCCTCTTCGGGCGCATACGGGTTCGGCGCGTGGTTCTGCGCGGCGAGCGCCGGGACGGCGAGGAGCAGGACAGAGCCGGCGATGATCAGGACGGAGCCTGCGGTGGCCCGGATGGAGCCGGCGACGGCGCGGATGGAGTCAACAGCGGCCCGGATGGAGTCAGCGGCTGCCAGGCCGAGCATGAAGCGAGACAGGGTGTTCATGAGTTGTCCTTCGTTGCGTGCGCGATCGGACACGGGCGTGTGGAGTCCTCCCGGGACAGGATGAGCCCCCGCGACCGCGGCTGTCGAGGGGTCGAGACGGTGCGAGGCTACGCCCGAGTGGATTACGGGTACTCGCGGGCGCCGTTGCCGGCGTCTCCGTAGCGTCCGCATCTTCACATCGCCTGTCGTACGCGAGCCGTTGAACGTGTGCGGACGCGCGTATCTCCAGAAACCCGATACTCCCGGGTCCCGGCGCCCGCCGGCGTCGGCCGCTCCCGGGAGCCGACACCCCGAGGCCTCGTATGAACCGAAGGCGCTGGACGACCGGAATCCTGATCCTCTTCGCCGCAGCCGGACCGCTCGCCGCCCAAAACGGAGCGAACGGGTCGGACCAGTGGCGGTTCTGGGGCTCCGATCACGGCTCGACGCGTTACGCGCCGCACGATCAGATCGATGCGAGCAACTTCGACGATCTCGAGGTCGCGTGGATCTGGCGCGGCGACAACTACAGTCCGGGAGGCGCCGACCCGCTTCTCCGGGCCACGCCGATCTACGTGAACGGTACGCTTTACAGCGTCGCCGGATCGCGCCGCACGGTCGTCGCGATCGACCCGTCGACCGGCGAGACGCTTTGGACCTGGCGCGAATCCCCCACCGAACGGTGGGAGAAGTCCATGCGAAAGAACTACGGGAAGGGTGTGACCTACGACGAAGTCGACGGGCAGGGGCGCATCTACGTCGTGACCCCCGCGTTCTTCCTCCACGCGCTCGATGCGGAGACGGGTCGTCCGATCGAGAGCTTCGGCGACGGCGGCACCGTCGACATGCTGGGGGACCTGGGAGAGGGGCCACACGATCCGGATTCGGGCTTTCCGGACGATGTCGGGTACATCACGAACTCGTCGCCCCCGATGATCGTCAACGGCGTCATCGTCGTCGGCAACTCGCACGAGCAGGGCTACTACCAGACGCGGCGCGAGAACGTCCCCGGCAACATCCTCGCGTACGACACGCGGACCGGAGAGCACCTGTGGCGCTTCAACGTGATCCCGGAGCCCGGCGAGTACGGCCACGACACGTGGCTCTCGGATTCGTGGGAGTACACCGGCAACGTGTCCGCGTGGGCGCCGATGTCGGGCGATCCGGAGCTCGGTCTCGTCTACGTCGTCACCGATCCCCCCACCATCGACTTCTACGGCGGGTTCCACGCGGGTGACAACCTGTTCTCGACGAGCGTGATCGCGCTCGATGTCGCGACGGGTGAGCGCAAGTGGCACTTCCAGTTCGTCCACCACGACATCTGGAACTACGACACCCCGACCGCGCCGAGCCTGCTCGATGTCGACATCGATGGCCAACGAACTCCGATCCTCGCCCAGGCGACCAAGCAGGGGTTCGTCTACGTGTTCAACCGCGAGACGGGCGAGCCGATCTGGCCGATCGAGGAGCGCCCGGTGCCGCCGTCGGATGTGGAGGGGGAGTGGACGTCGCCGACGCAGCCGTTCCCGACCAGGCCGGCGCCGTTCGAGATGCAGGGGATCACCGAGGACGACCTGATCGACTTCACGCCGGAGCTGCGCCAGCAGGCGCTCGAGATCGTGTCGAACTTCCGGATGGGACCGTTGTTCAACCCGCCCGCGCTCCAGGGCGGACCCGCCGGCGAGGCCTCGATCCACTGCCCCGGTTCGAACGGCGGCGCGAACATCCCCGGCGGCGCGGCCGTCGACCCCGAGACGGGCGTGATGTACGTCGCGTCGACGAAGGGGTGCAGCGCGCCGCGTCTCGTCCCGGGTACCGACGTCGATCCGGAGTCGAACGTCGCGTGGGTGAGTGTCGGACCGGGCGGCGTTCCCGGACCCGATGGGCTGCCGCTCGTCAAGCCGCCGTACGGCACGATCACGGCGATCGACCTCAACACGGGCGATCACCTCTGGCAGATCCCGAACGGCCAGACGCCGGATCGCATCAAGGAGCACCCGGCGCTGCAAGGCGTCGATCTGCCCAACACCGGCCAGTACTCGCATGCCACGAAGCTCGTGACCAAGAGCCTGCTCATGTACGGCGAGGGTCGGAGCGGCTCGCCGCATTTCCGCGCCGTCGACAAGACGACGGGCGAGGAGGTCGGCGTCATCGAGCTCCCCGGCAACACGATGACCGCGCCGATGACCTACATGCACGACGGAAAGCAGTACGTCGTGATGGCGGTC
>JAKSCH010000117.1 GCA_022360695.1 Gemmatimonadota bacterium | reverse complement strand
CGGAACCGGGCTCGAGACCTCCGTCAACGAGCTGGCCGCGACGCTCATCGACATCTCGGGATCCGAAGCGACGGTCTCTCATGCGCCGGCGCGAGCCGGCGAGCTACTTCGCAACGCGCTCGACTGCACCGAAACGCGCGCGATCGGTTGGGAGCCGGCGCACACGTTGGAGATGGGACTGCGTGAGACGTACGCGTTCATCGCCGAGGAGGTCCGATGAGCGCCGGCGGCGCGTTTCTCGGCTCCTCGATCCTCCAGGTCCAGGGGCGCGTCATCGACTCGCCGCTGGACATGGTCCTCGGCGCGACACCGGCCACCAAGGTGATCCTGGGGATCCTCGCGGTCGGCTCGCTGGCGTCGTGGATCTTGATCTTCTGGAAGTGGCGCGAGCTGCGCGGCGTGAACGAGCGTGCCGATCGCTTCGTCTACGCGATGGAGGGCGCGCGCGGGCTCGTGGATCTCCACCACGCGCTGCTCCGCCTCGAGGACTCTCCCTTCACGCGGGTGTTTCGGGAGGGCGTGTCGTTCTTCGACGAGCTGCGCCCCGGCGCGCTCGAAGGCGCGACGGGGCAGCCGGGGCTCACCAGAACACAGCTCGAGGCGTTGTGGCTGGTGCTCGAGAAGAACCTCTCGCAAGAGCGGGACGAGCTCTCGCACGGGATGCAGTGGCTCGCGATCATCGGCTCGGTGAGCCCGCTCTTGGGGCTGATGGGCACGGTCGTGGGCGTGATGAACTCGTTCATCGGGATCACCTCGCAGGGCTCGGCGAACATCGCCGCGGTGGCGCCGGGCATCGCGGAGGCTCTGACCACGACCGTGACCGGTCTCGCGGTCGCGATCCCGGCGGTGATCGCATACAACCATTACGCCTCGCGTCTACGTCTCTTCGTGGGCGAGCTCGAAGGGTTCGCGAGCGAGTTCATCGGGACGCTGGCGCGCGAGGGGCGGCTGTGACGGATCGAGGCGGATGATGAAGCGTCGGGTCACGAACGACGAGGACGCCGTCAAGGTCGTCGCCGAGATCAACGTCACGAGCCTCGTCGATGTCGCGTTCACGCTTCTGATCATCTTCAT
>JAKSCH010000206.1 GCA_022360695.1 Gemmatimonadota bacterium | reverse complement strand
CGGCGATCTCACCTACGTTCGAAGTCTTCCCTTCGGCCTGATCGGTCACCGGACGCGATCCGAAACGAGGCGAGGCCGCGGCGCTCGTCGCTCGACGCGGTCCGCCTCGCTTCGTCCGCGCGAGGTGGCGCGTCGCGCGACACTTGTCTCCGACGATGCCCCTCCCCAACATCGAAGCCCGAACCGCCCGCCAAGGAGCTGTCCCATGCTACGTCGCGCTCTCCGCATCTCCCTCGTTCTGAGCCTCTGCTCGACGGCCCTCATCGCCCAGGAACGCCGGGCGATGACGATCGTGGATCTCATCGACGTGCCCGGACTGGGCGACCCGCCGCTCTCGGCGGACGGTACCCAGGTGCTCTACGTCCGCACCCAGGCCGATTGGGAGGCCAACGGGACGACGTCGCACATCTGGCGCGTCGGACTCGACGGCACGGGCTCCGTCCAGATGACGAACGGCGAGAAGGGCGAGTCGAGCCCCCGCTGGTCCCCCGACGGGCGGCACATCGCGTTCGTCGCGACGCGTCACGAGTCGGAGCACCCGCAGATCTATCGGATGCCCACGACGGGAGGAGAGGCGGTCGCGGTGACCGATCACCCGACGGGGGTCGGCTCGATCGCCTGGTCCCGCGATGGCGCGTGGATCTACTTCGTGGCGCAGCGGGAGTCGACCGAGGCGGAGAAGGCGCGCGAAGCCGTAAACGACAACGTGTATCGCTACGAGGAAGACCGACGCCACAGCGATCTGTGGCGGGTCGACGTCGAGACGGGCGAGCGCGAGCGCGTGTCGGACGGGGCTTCGATGGTCCGGGGGTACTCGGTCTCGAGAGATGGCACGAAGCTTCTGGTCCAGCTCGCCCCCTCGCCCCTCTTCGACGACATGCTCAACTCCGAGCTGTGGATCATGGATGCGGATGGCTCCGGCGCGCGCCGGATCACGCAGAACCGGGTAGGGGAGGGGAGCGCCTCGCTTTCCCCCGACAACCGCCACGCGCTCTTCGTCGCGAACACGAACGATGAGCTGAGCGACTTCTACTACAACCAGCGGCTGTTCGTCGTGCCCACCGACGGCGGCGATCCGGTGTCGCTCGTCCCCGGAGGGTCGTACGACGTCAACGGCGCGTGGTGGTCGGCGGATGGGGCATCGATCTACTTCCGCGCGAACACGGGCGTACGGCAACAGATCTACGTGATACCCGCCGACGCGAACGACGCGAGCGCCGCCGTCGCGGTGACCGGCGGCGACCACGCGATCGGCGGCTGGGACTACGAGGCCGGCGCCGACACGCATGTGTTCACGATCGGAAGCCCGCAGAGTCCCGGCGACCTGTGGACGTTCGGCCTCGGGGCCGGTGCGGAGGGGGAGCCGAGCCAAGTCACGCGCGTGTTCGACTACCTGGCGTCCGACTTTCACCTGCCGCGCGTCGAGGCGGTCCAGTGGGACGGCGAGGACGGCGTCGAGGTCGAGGGGCTTCTCTACTACCCCATCGACTACGAGGAGGGACGCCGCTACCCGCTCGTGGTGCAGACCCATGGCGGCCCGCCCGCGTCGGACAAGTTCGGCTTCCCCCGGTCGAACAACTACGAGAGCGTGCTCACCGCGCGCGGTTGGTTCGTGTTCAAGCCCAACTATCGGGGATCGACCGGGTACGGCGACGACTTCCTGCGCAACATGGTCGGTCACTACTTCGATCAAGCGCACAAGGACGTGCTGGCGGGTGTCGACCACCTGATCGACCGAGGGCTCGTGGATGGGGACCGCATGGCGAAGATGGGCTGGAGCGCCGGCGGTCACATGACGAACAAGATGATCACGTACACGGACCGCTTCAAAGCCGCGGCTTCGGGCGCGGGCGCGATCAACTGGCTGTCGATGTACGCGCAGTCCGATGTCCGCATCTACCGAACGCCGTGGTTCGGCGGGGATCCGTGGACGGAAGGAGCGCCGGTCGAGCAGTACATGGCCGACTCCCCGTTGTTCGATCTGCACAAGGTGACCACGCCGACCATCGTGCTCGTCGGCGAGAACGACGACCGGGTGCCGATGCCGCAATCGGTGGAGCTCTACCAGGGTCTGCGGGCGAACGACGTACCGACCCACCTCTACGTGGCGCCCAAGCAAGGCCACGGCTGGCGTGAGCTTCAGCAGCGGCTCTTCAAGGCGAACGTCGAGCTCGACTGGTTCTACCAGTGGGTGCTCGGCGAGGACTACGAATGGGAGACATCGCCGGTACACCCGGACAAGACGGAGGCGGTGACGACGGCGGGCGGTTGAGCGGTTGAGCGACCGTCGGCTCGGCCTCGCGCTCGCATTCGCCGTCTTCCTGGCGGCGTGTGAGACGCCGGCCCCCGAGTCCTACCTGATTCTGGGCGGCACGGTCTACGACGGATCGGGCTCGGCTCCTGTAGTCGCGGACGTCCTGGTGTCCGAGGGCCGCATCTCGTTCGTGGGCGACGCGAGCGAGGCGAGCGTCGGGGCCCGCGACACGATCGATGCGGCGGGTCTCATGGTCACGCCCGGGTTCATCGACATGCACAGCCACGCGTTGCTCGAGCTGGAGTACGGCCGTGATGCGGACCTGTTCCTCTACCAGGGCATCACCACCGCCGTGATCGGAGTCGACGGAGGCGGCACGCCCGACGTGGCGGACCTGTTCGATCGGCTGGCCCGGGGCGGGATGGGCGTCAACGCGATCACCTACGTCGGCCACGGCGAGGTCCGGCAGCGCGTGATCGGGATGGACGACCGAGCGCCGACCGCGGCCGAGCTCGATGAGATGCGCGCGCTCACCCGGCAGGGCATGGAACAAGGGGCGTTCGGGCTGTCGAGCGGCCTCTTCTACGTCCCGGGATTCTACGCCGAGACGGACGAGGTCATCGAGCTCGCGAAGATCGCGGCGGAGTACGACGGTATCTACGACACGCACGATCGCGATCTCGGCGCGAGCTACCAGGGCGTCGGCTACCTGCCCTCGATCCGCGAGGCCATCGCGATCGGGGAAGCCGCCGGTACCCGGGTGATCTTCAGCCACTTCAACGCGCAGGGCGCGCACAACTACGGCCGCGCCGTGGAGGGCGCGGCGCTCATCGACTCGGCGCGCGCGCGCGGACTCGAGGTCGCCGGCGCGCAGCACGTCTACACGGCGACGATGTCGAGTCTGCGGGCCTACGGCGTGCCGCGTTGGGCGTCGGCGGGCGG
>JAKSCH010000089.1 GCA_022360695.1 Gemmatimonadota bacterium | reverse complement strand
TCGACAGCTACAACGACTACGAGACGGCGTTGGCGTTCTCCGCGAATCCGAACGGGGCGCGCTCCGACCGGAGCATCGCGAACGACGCCCAGTTCGTGCTCGGTCAGCCCACCTTCAACCGCGATTGGAACGCGCACTGGGATCTCGCGACCCACCGTACCGAAGAGGGGTGGTTCGCGGAGATGCGGATCCCGTTCTCCTCGCTGGGCTTCCAGGCGGAGGAGGACGGCGTGACGATGGGGATGAGCGTGTACCGCTCGATCGGTCGGAAGAACGAGCGACACGTGTTTCCGGACGTGTCGCCGGCGTGGGGCTTCTTCGGGTTCGGAAAGCCGTCGCTCGCGCAGCGCGTTCGTCTGCGAGGCGTCCAGCGGACGTCGCCGTTGTACATCACGCCCTACCTGCTGGGGGGCGTGACGCAGTCGCCGGTGCTTCGCTCGCCTCCCGAGGTCGAGACGGCGGGCTTCTTCACCGAGGAGGAGCAGATCCGCGAGCCGGGCGTCGACATAAAATGGTCGCCGTCCTCCAGCCTCGCGATCGACCTGACCGTGAACACGGACTTCGCGCAGGTCGAAGCGGACGCGCAGCAGATCAACCTCACGCGCTTCCCGCTGTTCTTCCCCGAGAAACGACAGTTCTTCCAGGAGCGATCCTCGACGTTCGAGTTCGGTACGGGCGGCTTCACCGATCGCCTGTTCTTCAGCCGGCGGATCGGGCTCGACTCGGGAGAGCTCGTGCGCATCTACGGTGGGGCCCGGTTCGTCGGGCAGGTGGGAGGTCTGGACTATGGTCTGCTCAACATGCAGACCGCCGCACAAGACGGCCGTCCCGGCGAAAACATGGGGGTGTTCCGGCTCAAGCAGCAGATCCTGAACCCGTTCTCATCCGTCGGCGGGATGGTGACGACGCGCTTCGGGTCGTCGGGGGAGGACAACGTCGCGTACGGTCTCGATGCGGAGGTGCGCCCGTTCGGAGACGAGTACATCACGGTGAAGTGGGCGCAGACATTCGACGAAGCGATCGAAGAGGGGGGCGCGCTCGACGCCGGCTTGATCCGCGCGCGTTGGGAGCGTCGGAAGGAAGAGGGCTTCTCGTATACCGGCGAGTACGGTCGCGTCGGGTCCGACTATCTCCCGCGGCTCGGATTCCAATCTCGTAGCGACTTCAGCTTCTACGGCGGAGAGCTCGGGTATTCCTGGTTCTTCGGTCGGACGTCGCCGCTTCGTACGGCCTCGATCGGGGCGAGCACCGAGCACTTCTATCGAAACGAGGACCGAACCGCGGAGTCTCGAGTCATCGCCCCGACGGCGCTCGTCGGGTTCAAGAACGGTGGCTTCTTCATCCTCTCGGCGACGTCGAGCTTCGAGAGCATCCGCGACTCGTTCGAGATCGCCGGCCTGGACATCGCGCCGGGGGAATACTGGTTCCACCAGGGGCGGCTCTCCTATCGCCTGCCCCGAAGCATCCCGGTTCGCGGTCAGATCTCGGGTTCCGCCGGGAGCTTCTACGACGGGACGCGAGTGAGCGCGAACGTCACACCCTCGTTCAACCTCTCGAGCCACCTCGAGGTCCAGCCGAGCTACGAGTACAACCGCTTCCGCTTCGACGACGAGAACCTGAGCACGCACCTCGCGCGGCTTCGGCTCAACTTCGCGCTCAACACCAGCTTGTCGCTCAGCACGTTCGGCCAGTACAACTCCGTGCTCGATCAGTCGAGCATCAACGCGCGGCTCCGGTACCATTTTCGGGAGGGTACCGATCTGTGGCTGGTGTACAACGAGGGGTTCAACCTGGAGCGCGAGAACGGATCGGACCCCGACCTCCCCGTCTCGGCCGGCCGATCGCTGTTCGTCAAGTACAGTCAGGCGCTGAGGTTCTAGCCCGCTACACGACCGCCTACCCGCCCCCGGCGATTGTCGCGTCCCGCTCGGCGCCGCTTCGTGTGTCCCGGTCCCGCTCGCGTCGATCTCCGGTGAGCCGTCGGCTCGTGCGACGGCACATCTGGGTGAGAGCGACCGTCTACGACAGGTACCGGGAGGATACACATGTTGCACCGCGTCAAACCGTGGATCGCGAAGGCCCTCGTGGCTGCGCCGCTGCTCGTCCCCGCCGGCGTCGACGCCCAGACGGAATGGCCGACGCCACCCGACGGTTGGTGGGAGGACGTCTCCGCGGGATCGTCCGCGAGCTATGAAGTATCGATGACCGGGATGAACATGGGCATGACGCAGACCGTGACCGCGGTGGACGGCACGATGCTCACGGTGGAAACCGTCATGAGCATGATGGGGGCCGACATGCCGGGGTCATCGACCGTCGTCGACGCGGAGACGCTCACTCCGGAAGCGAGCCTCGAGATGCTGTCGGCGGCCGGCGGGGGCACGCAGTCGGCGTCGCAGATGGCCGACAACTACGCCGCGATGGTCGAGGTGGAAGGGGAAGAGGATTGCTCCGTCGGTGACGTCATCCTCACCTGCACGATCTATGTCGCCGAGACCCCCGGAGGCACGCTCAAGACCTGGCACTCTCCTGCGATCCCGCCCGTGTTCTCGGGTGGAGCGGTCAAGGCGGAGATCACGGCGAACGGCATGTCCTACTCGATGGTGATGACGGCGTTCGAGGGCGACTTGATCGACAACTGATCCGAGCAGCGAGGGCGGCGGCGGGCGCTACCCGCGCGCGTCCAGGTCGATGTCGAGTTGCGACTCGCTCGCCATCGCATCGTCTCCGACCGTCGGGACGAGCGAATCCGCGTCGTCCCACCAGCGTCGAGCTGCGGCTCGACTCCAGTCGAGCGGGCCCAGCTCGGCGAGCGCCTCCGCGAGCGCCGCGCCGTCCGCGAAGCGCGTTTCGGGCTTCTTCGTCACGCAGCGACCGATGATGGCTTCGAGGGCGGGCTCGATCGGGCGACCGACGCGTTCGGCCAGGGGGGGCGGGTCTTCCGTCAGGTGCAGGGAGCAGATCTCGACCGCGGAGTCCCCTTCGAACATCGGTCGTCCGGAGAGCAGGAAGTACGCGGAGGCGCCCAGCGCGTAGATGTCGGCGGGCGCGGCGATGTCGGCCGCGCCGCGCATCGCCTCCGGCGCGAGGTAGTGCGGCGTTCCGAGGATCGTGTCCGCCCGCGTCAGACCGGCGTCTCGTCGATCGCTGGACTTCACGAGCCCGAAGTCGAGCACCTTCACCGTGTCCGGCACACCGCCCCGGTCGCACAGCATGATGTTCGCGGGCTTGATGTCTCGGTGAACGAGGCCCATGGCATGGGCCTCGGCCAGCGCTTCGGCGGCTTGCCGCAGGATCAGGACGACGCGTCCGTCGGGCAGGGGGCCGCTCGCTCGCACGAGCTCATCGAGATCGACGCCGTCGAGATACTCCATCGCGTAGTAGAATTGCCCATCCGACGTTCGACCGTAGTCGTAGATGTAGACGCTGTTCGGGTGCTCGAGTCGACTCGTCTGTCGCACCTCGCGCTCGAAACGATCGATGGTCTCCTGACCCGCGAGCTCCGGTCGAAGCACCTTGATGGCGGTGGGGCGCTGAAGCAGGACGTGGTCGGCCTGAAAGACGACGCCCATCCCGCCTTCGCCGAGCTTGCGCGTGATCTCGTACTGACCGAGACGCTTCGCGCTGTGCACCGCCTTCCGTAGCCCGTAGATGACGGACGACGTCACCACCGTCACGACGATGAAGCCCACGCCGAGCGTCGTCGTCCAGATGCCCTCGATCCGATCCGCGCCGGCCGCCAGAATCACGTCGGCCTCGGGCGCGACGGCGATGCCCAACACCGTGACGACCGCGATCGCGACGCCGGCCGTCCCGACCCAGATCGTCCGACCGGCGGGGCTCGGTACGAGCGCGGCGCGGAGCGTCAGCGCGAACCCCGCCAGCGGCAACATGAAGAAGCGACCCAGCGGATCGGGACCCAACCAGATCAAGTACGCGTAGTCGAGGATGATCGCCACGGTGCCCAGCGACTCGATGAGCACGAGGGCTCGCCGCGAGGGACGCCCTCGGGCCAACCACAGCCACACACCGCCCAGCACGGCGACCAGCGCCACGGCCAGGAGGTTGCTCGCCATCAAGTCGCCCGGGCCGGCCGTGGGGTCGAGCCCGAGCGCCGCGACCGCGATCGACGTCGCGACGAAGAGCGCGTTCAGACCGAACAGGACCTTTACGTAAAGATGGACCCGCGTCCGGTAGACGTCCTCGTCGAGCGAGCGGGTCGGGCTCGTCGGCGTGGCGACGGCGAGCGGTTCGTGGTCTAGCATGCCGTTTCGTTCGTCGTCTGCGGTGACGTGACGACACGATGATACGGATGGACCGAGGCGCTCGCCTATGCGGGCGAAACGGAGAATGGGGCCCGGCGCCGAAGCGCCCGAGCCCCATCGCCGACATCGTCCGGATCGTTATCGAGGTCTACGCGTCTTCGTCGTCCTCGTCCTCGTCTTCGTCGGCTTCATCGTCATCGTCCTCGTCGTCGTCCTCCTCCTCATCCTCGTCATCTTCGTCCTCGTCGTCGTCATCGTCCTCGTCGCCGTCGTCATCATCGTAGCGACAGTTCCCGGAGACGCTGAGCAAGACGGCGCCGGAGCCGTCCAGGAGCTCGGCACCGACGTGAGGCATCGTCGTCGTGTCGATGAAATCTCGAGCGATCGCGGTCGCGCCGTCCGCGATCTCATCCGCCTCGCTGTCGAAGTCGAACTCGACCTCGTCACCGGTGGCCTCGGTGGCGGGCGCGTCGGCGGAGTGCGCTCCGGAGAAGACGCGCGCCGCGTAGGTGCCGGGCGCGAGATCGTCGCCGTCCACGGAGATCTCGGATCGTCCGGGGCGAACCTCGCACCGGAGGCGTAGCGAGCCGAACGCGTTGGAGATCGTCGTCTCGCCCGTGACGGACGAGAGACCGCCGTCGGTCAACTCGCCGCTACCCAAGGGGTCTTCACCACACGCGACGAGCCCAACGCACAAGCCGCTGATCAGCAGTAGCTGGAAACGGGCCGATCGAACACGCTTCATCGAACTTCTCCTCGGTTCTCGTGTTTGGTCGCGCCGGTCGCCCGGCAGGGGTTCGGCCGGGCGTCTCGACGCACGTGGTGAGGAGCTAAGCAACCGTCGTTCCGATGGGTTCATGATGGTAAGGCGTTGAAAGATAACAAGATACGTTCCGAGATATCTCGTGGATCGAAGTCGTGAAACGGGACAGGTGTCTCGTTGCGATACAGTCGGCGATCGGGAGTCAAGACGAGACGCGGCGCGACCGAGACTTCTGCCGAAGAATCGAACAAGTCCACGAGGGTGAAAGCGATGACGGACCTGGGCGGCGCGTTCTTGGTCGAGCATCTGGACGTGGGTGGCGTACGCATCTCCACCGATGTGGCGGGCGTCACGCTGACTCATCGTTCGCAGGGGATCGGACTCGAGCTCGACGTTCCCGGCGTCGGGAAGCTCATGGACTTCCTCCGGAGCTGCCGCGTCAACCGATTCAACCGACGCCGCGCGTTTCGCGTGCCCGTCGAGCCCGGATCCGGGCTCGAGGTCGAGGTCGAGATCGATGGCGTGACGCATCGGGCGATGACGGGTGACGTGAGCTTCACGGGCATCCTGCTGGAGCCGAGCGACGACGACGCGTTCGAGCTCGAGATCGGGCAGACGGTCGGCGTGACGCTCCGTCTCGACGGCGATTGCGTCACGCTCGAATCGTCCGTGCGCCGCAAGGCCGTCGAGGGCGTAGGGCTCCAATTCGCCGAATCCGTCAAAGGTGACGAGCTCGACCCCGTACCCGAGCTGGCACGCGTCATGGCGAATCTCGAGCGGCTGTGGCTACAGGCGCGGGTGAAGACGCGCGTCGACGAAGGGTTCGCGGAGCTCGAGATCTCGGACGCGCCGGTGAGCGCGCTCGGTGACGCCTTCGACACCTCGATCGTGGGCGTCCCGGCCGACGAGGCGGATATCCGGATCGGAGACGTCATCGTCAGGGACTCGGACGATCGGCTGACGCTTCAAAGCTCCTCCCGGCCGGAAGTGAAGATCCACTTCGATGTCCGCGGCGTGGGCGCCTTGTTCGACTTCCTGCGGAGCAGCTCGGTGAACCCCGCGAACCGTCGTCGTGGATTCCGTATCCCGCTACGGGCAGCCGACGGGGTCGCGGTCGTCATCCACCACCGCGGGACGGACCTACCGGCCGCACCCGCGGACGTGAGCCTGAGCGGCGTGCTCGTCGAGCCCGAGGTCGCATGGCCCGAGGAGATCCGGGTCGGTACCGAAGTGGACGTCACGCTTCGCTTCGCGGGTGAGGCGACACGACTGGCGTCCGTCGTCCGGCGGCGGGCCGAGGGCGCCTACGGCATCGAGTTCCTGGACGCCACGAACGGAGAGGCGTTGACCCCGCCGGCCGATCTGGCCCGCATGATCGCCCGACTCGAGCGGCGATGGCTCGCGGAGTACGTGGCGGCCTAGCGCGCCTCGAAGGCGAACGTCCGCACGTTGCCTAGCGATCCTCGCGCGTCAGGTTGTCGTCCATGATCTCGCCGACCCGACGCTCGAGCGGATCCTCGGCGTCTCGGAGCGCCCTCACGACGCCGGCCTGGTCCTCTCGTGACCGGTTCTGGTTGAACTTGAACTTCCCCTCGAGACGGTCGATGGGGATCTCGAACCCGACGATGGCTTTGAGCTCCGTCTCCATCACGGGCTCCGCCCGCTCGAGATCCCAGGGGCTCTCATCCCCCTCGTGCAGTCGGGTGAGCCGCTCCACGATCGGCCGAAGCTCCTGCGGCTCTTCGATCAAACGCGGCGTGCCGTAGGCGTGCACGACCGCGTAGTTCCAGGTGGGCACCGTCACCTGGTCCTCGTACCAAGCGGGCGAGATGTAGGCGTGCGGCCCCTGGAAGACCGCGAGGACCCGTGTCTGCCCGGTCCACGTCTTCCAATGCGGGTTCGCCCGCGCCATGTGCGCGATGAGCGTGCCGTGCTCGCCTCGCTCGCGGTCGATCATGAAGGGCAGGTGCGTCGCCCACGGATCGGAATCGTCGCGGCTGAACAGGGTGCCGAAGCTGTTCGCTTCGATCAGACCGTGCAGAACCGACGGGTCGGTCTCTCGGAACGTACGCGGGATCCACATCCGTTCAACGTACGGGGTCCGAGTCTCGGGAGAACCCCGGTCGACGGCTCAGGGCCCTTCGGTCGATCCGACGGACTCGGTCAACCGCGCGGTCTCGCGCACCCTCCAGTGCCCCCGCGGCAACCCGCGGAACGGCGCCCTCGCGTCTTCGAGGAGACGCGAGGCGCTTTCCGTCGCGCCGCGGTCGAGCTCGATCTTCGCGAGCAGCACCAGCGTGGCGCCGATCGTGCAGCGCGGGTCGTACGGCGCGCTCGACCTCGAGCACCCCACGCAGCAGCTCGGCCGCCTCGGGGCCCTGGCCGCGAGCCCGGAGTAGGTCGACAGACGGCGAAGAAACGGCCTCGGCGTCGCCGCTCCCGCGGCGTCGAGCAGTCTGGTGATGTCGTCGGCTTCCATCGACCGCAGCGTGGCTCGAAACACCATCGCGGGAAAGAGGGGCGCGGGAGGCTCAAACGTCGGCCCGCGACCGTGTGTTGTGAGGGTGTCACCGGCTCACGGCCTCTCATCCAAAACGGAGCGTCCCTCGGATGCGCACACGACTCCTCGTCATCTGCTCGGTCCTGCTCGGCCTGGCCCCCGCCGCGACCGCGGCACAGCTCGCCGTGGAGGATTCGGCGTTCATGTCCGCGCTGAAGTGGCGTTCGATCGGGCCCGCCAACATGGCAGGTCGCGTCACGGACATCGAAGGCATCCCCGGCACGAGCACCTTCTTCGTCGCGGGCGCAACGAGCGGGATCTGGAAGACCACGAACCACGGCACGACGTTCCGCCCGGTATTCGACGACGAGCGGGTCGTGTCGATGGGCGACCTGGCGATCGCCCCCAGCAATCCCGACATCGTGTGGGCCGGGACGGGAGAGGAGGACTCGCGCAACTCCATCTCACCGGGCGGCGGAGTCTACAAGTCCGTCGATGGCGGGCTCACGTGGGAGCTCAAGGGGCTCGAGGACACGCAGGCGATCGGTCGCATCGTGGTGCACCCGACCAAGGCGGATTGGGTGTACGTGGCGGCCTTGGGACACCCGTGGGGGGCGAACGAGGAGCGAGGCCTCTACCGGACGAAGGACGGCGGCGACACGTGGGAGCGGGTGCACTTCGTCAGCGAGGACGCCGGCTTCGTCGACATCGACATGCACCCCCGGAACCCCGACATCCTGTGGGCCACGAGCTGGGAGCGCGTCCGCGGTCCGTACTTCCTCCAGAGCGGCGGGCCCGGGAGCGCGATCTGGAGGTCCACCGATGCGGGCGACACCTGGGAGCAGGTGAGCGGGGGCGGGTTGCCGGAGACCATGCTCGGTCGGCTCGAGATCGCGATCGCCCCGAGCTATCCGCAGGTCATGTACGCCGTCGTCGAGGCCGAGACGCCGGAAGAGCCCGACGAGAACGGCGACAAGCACGCCTCCGGGTTGTACCGGTCCGCGGATGGGGGAGAGACGTGGACGTTCATGAACTCGAGCAACAACCGTCCCTTCTACTACTCCGGCGCGTGGGTCTCGCCCGATGATCCGGATCTGGTCTTCTGGTCCTCGCTCTACTTTTCGCGCGACGGCGGGGTGACGGTCGGGAACCCGGCCCAGGGCGTACACGTCGACTTCCACGCGCTGTGGTGGGACCCGGTGAACCCGGACTTCTTCGTCCTGGGCAACGACGGCGGGATCGCGATCACGTGGGACCGGGGCGGGAACTACCACTTCCCGAACCCGATCCCGATGGGACAGTTCTACGCGGTGAGCTACAACATGGACACGCCGTACCGCGTGTGCGGCGGGCTCCAGGACAACTACACCTGGTGCGGCCCGAGCCGACGCGCGGACGGTGCCATCGACAACCACATGTGGTACTCGATCGGCGGGGGTGACGGGTTCTACGCCCCACAGGATCCGACGAACCCCGACATCGTGTTCGGCGAGTCGCAGGGGGGACGGATCTACTGGCGGAACACCCGGACCGGCGAGCGGCACAGCCTCGATCAGCCGGACTGGCGCGAGCGCACCAAGACCCTCCGCGACTCGATCGCGATCCTGTCGGGGGACGACCCGGACGACCCGCCGTCATCGGCGCGCGCGGAGATCGCCCGGTTGCAGGAGCTCGTGGCGGCCGACTCGGCGCTGTACGACATGCGGTTCAACTGGAACACGCCGCTCGAGTTGTCGCCCCACGACCCGAGCACGCTGTACATCGGGGCGAACCGCGTCCTCAAGTGGACATACGAGACGGATGAGATGGAGCCGATCTCCCCGGACCTCACGTACGCGGATCCGGAGAAGATCGAGATCGCCTACAACACGACCGGTGGGATCACGCCGGACGTGACCGGGGCGGAGAACTTCGCCACGATCGTCTCGCTCGCGGAATCGAAGTTCAACGAGGGCGAGCTGTACGCGGGCACCGACGACGGCCGCGTTTGGCGGACGCCCGAGGGCGCCGAGTGGATCGAGCTCACGGATCGGTTCCCCGGCGTCCCGGCCGGCACGTACGTGAGCCGGATCGAGCCTTCCAACCACGACCCAGACCGCTTCTACGTGACGTTCGACAACCACCGGCGCGACGACTACACGCCGTACGTCTACGTCACGCACGACCGCGGGGAGACGTTCGCGGACATCTCGTCGAATCTGCCGACCGGGAAGCCCGACTTCGTCCACGTGATCCGCGAGGACCCGAAGAACCCCGACCTCCTGTTCGTGGGGACCGATGTGGGCGCGTACGTCTCCACGGACCGGGGCGGGTCGTGGACGCGGTTCATGAACGGGCTGCCCACGGTGCCGGTGCACGATCTCAAGATCCACCCGCGCGAAAACGAGATCATCGCGGGGACGCACGGCCGTTCGATCTTCATCGCGGACATCTCCCCGCTCCAACAGCTCGATGGCGGTCGGCTCCCGAGCGAAGCCACCGTCTTCGAGCCGCGGACCGCGATCCAGTACGCGGATCCGCCGGCTGGGGGAGAGTTCGTCGCGCAGAACAACTTCCAAGGAGATGCGGGCGACTACGGGGCGGAGATCGCCTACTACATCCCGGAGGCGCTCGCGACGCAGCTCGATGAGACGGCCCGTGAGGAGCGCCGCGAGCGCATGCGGGAGGCGCGCGAAGGAGGCGGCGGGCCGGCGGCGATGGCGGCCATGCGTCGCGGTGGCCCGGGCGCGGGCGGCGGCGGCCCTCAAGTGCCGATCGTGATCCTCGATGCGGCGGGAGACACGGTGCAGACCCTCGACGGGCCGGGTCGTGCCGGACTCAATCGGGTCCATTGGAATCTGGCCTGGCGCCGCGCGCAGACCGAGAAGTCACCGGCCGACCGCGCCGACAGCGTTCGGACGGCGCGGATCTACGCGGAGGTCGCGGACTCGCTCGTCGCCAACGAGGGCGTGAGTCGCGCGCTGATGGATCGCGTCGTATCGATGGCGCAGGGCGGTGACCCCGGCGCCATCCGGGGGATGTTCGGCGGCGGCGGTGGACCCGGAGGCCGCGGCGCGTCCGAGGGATTCCAGGAGCGCGCGGGCGAGCGGTATCCCGAGCCCGCGGCGGCCGGCCGGCCCGGCGGTGGCGCGGCCGGAGGCCGTCCGGGCGGACCCATGGGTCGTCCCGGCGGCGGACCCGGAGGCCCCCCGGGAGCGGCGGCGGATCCGAGCGCGATGCGCGAGGTGTTCCAACAGTTCATGGGCGCGATGCGGGGGCGCGGCGGCGGCGGATTCCGCCGGTTCTTCGGGGGTGGCGGCGGCGTGAACCTGGCCGACCCCGGCGTGTACACGGCCCACATCACCGTCGGCGAGACCACGTTGACCACGGACGTCGAAGTGGTTCGGAAGGACGGGTTCGGCTTCTGGGATGAGGTCGACGCGGAGTCCGGCGCGCGCTGAGATGGGCGGTTCGTAACGATCGTGCATCGATTGTCGATCGAAACGAACGAAACGTCGGGTCTCGTTGTCGAAGAGGTAGCGCGGCCGGCCGGTCGATGGGACCGGCCGGCCCGAGGACCATAGATGGCGCATCGATAGGGGATGGGACTCGTGTCCATGTTCGCGGAGTTGAAGAAGCGACACCTGCTCCAGATCGCCCTGATCTACCTGGGCGCGGGGTGGCTCTTCATCGAGATCACCGACTTCCTCGTCGGGACGTACGGGTTCTCGAGGAAGATCCTGGACACGGTCGTGCTGCTCGCGATCCTCGGGTTTCCGGCGTTCCTCATCATCGGGTGGTTCCACGGCGAGCGCGGGCACCAACGCGTGCAGCGCTCCGAGCTCTGGATGCTGTTTACGCTCGGCGTCATGGGCGCGATCGGGACGTATCAGATCGCGACGGGTGAGCCGGTCGACACGACCGAAGACCTCGCCGTGCTCACGCCGGGAGCCGAGGCCCCGCAAACGGATGCGGTCCGGACCGCGGATCTCCCGGCCGGTCCCTCGCTCGCCGTGCTCCCGTTCAAGAACAATGTCGCCGATCCCGATCTCGGGTGGCTCGGATCGGGGCTCGCCGACCTGCTGACCACGAACTTCGCGCAGCTCCCGGGGCTCCAGGTCGTCGGTCGCCAGCGTCTCTACGACATCCTCACGGAGGAAGGGCGCACGGAGGACGAGGCGATCCCCGACCAGCTCGCGTCGACCGTGGCCCGCGCCGCCGGGGCGCGCACGATGCTGTGGGGGAGCGTCTCCGGGTCGGCCCAGGACCTGGTCATCGACGCGCAGATCATCGATGTCGAGACCGGCGCGGTACGGGCGGCCGAGCGCGTGCGCGGTCAGGACGTGTTCGCGATGGTGGACTCGCTCACCCAACAGCTCGTGCCCCAGCTCACCTCGAACCCGGGTGGGCAGCGCCCGCCGCGTCTCGCGCTGCTCGGGACGACCGACATGCGCGCGCTCGGCGCGTTCCACGAGGGCGTCGCCCTCGAGCGCGAGGGTCGGTACGAGGAGGCCGCGCAGTACTTCGAGCGAGCGGCCGACCACGACTCGACGTTCGTGCTGCCGCTCGCGCGTCTCGCCGGGAGAGCCGGACGCCGGGATCCGGAAGGCCAGCCTCCCGGCGAGGACGAGCGCGAGGAAGCGGTCGATATCGAGCAAACGGTGCGTGAGGTCGAGACGCTCGCGCGATCCTCGCGTCAGGCCGACCTGTATCGCCGGCGCGCCATGCGTATGCTCGCGCAGATCGGCGAGGACATCGAGATGGGCGATGTCTCGAGCGAGGAGTTCCTCGCGAACCTCGACTCCACGCTGACCCACGCCATGTCGCGGCTCGACTTCGCGATCAGCGTCGGACGGGACAGCGCGAGCCGGCCGCCCCGCGGCCCCCGGGCGCCCCGCCCGCGTTAGTACCGGCCCCCGGTCCGAGCGTCCACGTCTGGACGCCTGCCTTCCCTTCCGCGATCTTCAGCGTGACGGCGCGTCCTCGATCGCCGCGCCCGTTCGCGCACTCAGCTCAGGGAGGCTCAGCATGAAACGCAGGGCGTTTCTCCGTACGGGACTCACCGGTGCCGGCGTCGCCGGTCTGGCCGCGACCCCGCTCGCCGGGGCCACCGCCACCCGTGACCTCACCCGGCTGTTCGATCCGCGTCGACGAGACGAGAACGGTCCGGTACGGTTGAGCTCGAACGAGAACCCGCTCGGGATCGCGCCCTCGGCCCGCGAGGCCGTCCTCGCCGGGCTGGACGAAGCGAACCGCTACCCGGGGGCGATCGGCCGTGAGCTTCGCGAGCTGCTCTCGGAGCGGCTCGGCGTGGGAATGGACCAGCTCTTCTTCGGTTCCGGCTCGACCGAGATCCTCCGCGTCTCGGTCGCGGCGTGGGCCGCGCCGGGTGGCCGCCTGATCTACGCGCAGCCGACGTTCGAAGATGTTCCGGCCTATTCGCAGCCGTTCCCCTACGACCACGTGACCGTTCCGCTCACCAGCGATTATCAGCACGACATCGACCGCATGCGGGAAGAGGCAAAAAAATCTTCGGCCCCGAGCATCCTCTACTTCTGCAACCCGAACAACCCGACCGGCACGATCACGTCGTGCGACGACATCGAAGCCTGGATCCGGGAGGAGAGCGAGCAACACCTCTTCCTGATCGACGAGGCGTACTTCGAGCTGGCGGACGATCCGAGCTATCGCGACATGATCCGGTGGGCGACCGAGAAGCCGAACGTCGTCGTCGTGCGGACGTTCTCGAAGGTGTACGCGATGGCGGGCATGCGGTTGGGCTACGGCATCGCCCACCCGTCGACCGTGCAGCGCTTCCGTCCGTTCACCACGCAGAACCAGCCCAACCACCTCGCCGGCGTGGCGGCGGTCGCGTCGATGAACGACACGGAGTTCTTCAACAACAGCGTCGAGAGCAACAACGAGGCGAAGCGCATCATCAAGGACGCGCTCGGTCAGCTCGACATCGAGGTGCTCCCGAGCCAGACGAACTTCGTGATGCACCGCATCAAGGGTGAGCTGGCCGACTACAACGAGCGGATGTTCGAAGCGGGCTTCAACGTGGGGCGCCCCTTCCCACCGATGACGGACTGGAGCCGGCTCTCGATGGGGCTGCCGGAAGACATGGCGCGTCTCGCCGAGGTCATGATGGACTTCCGCAAGAAGGACTGGATCTAGAGGTTGTCGGGCTGAACGGCCGGGGGTCTCGCCCCGACCCGTATCCGCAGGGGCGGTCTTCGACGGGGTTCGTCGACGCGGCTGTTTGATGGGCAGAGGGTGTGGCTCGCCCCGGTGAGGCCGAGTCGCGTGCCGTCGATCTGTCCGCTGGCTGTGTTCGTGCCAGAAACCCCAACGGACGCCGGCGTCCTCGTCGTGTGCCCGCATGGCCGCACACGCCCCAAAGCGCTTGAGCGGCGCTGTCCTAGTCGGTGCCCACGTAGCGGATGCGGTAGATGCGGCCCTGTTTGCTGTCGGATACGAACAACGATCCGTCCGGCCCCTCTGCTAACCCCACCGGCCGGTGACGAGCTGCCCGGGGACGTTGCCCGCCCGCCGCGAAACCATCTGCGAAAACCTCGATGAATCCCGTCGGGTCGGTGCCGTCGAACTCCACGAAAGTGACGTTGTAGCCAGCCGCTGGGAGGGGCTCACGATTCCACGAACCATGGAAGGCGACGAACGCACCTCCCTTGTATCTCGCCGGGAACTGCGCACCCGTGTAGAAGACTAGTCCGTTGGGTGCAGCGTGAGCTGGGAAGGAGATCAACGCGCGTGCCTTCTCGGCGCAGGGTCCAAGTGAACTACCATCCCCGCCGTATTCTGGCGCGAGGATTTGCGTATCTAGTCGACTGTCATGGAGGCAGTATGGCCACCCAAAGTCGGTCCCCTCGGTTACACGGTAGAGAACCTCGGCTGGGGTACTCGCAGCGAGTTCTAACGAGTAGATCTGTGGCCAATGTTCGTGGAGTCCATCTCGTCCGTGAGGTAGAAGATAGAGCTCACGATCTTGAGGACGGAAAGCTACCGCCACCGCATCGCGGAGGCCGGTGGCGAAGCGAACTCCATCCTCGAGCTGCTGACCGAGCTCATGTGGATCAAAGCTCCAGATGCCGCCTCCTGAGTCAAGCTCCGGGCACGGGTCCTTTCCAGGAGACCCTAGAACCAGATGGTCTTCCTGGCATGCGTTCGAGTCCGCGCCAATCGCCATGTAAAGGCGCCCGTCCGGACCGAATGAGATGGTCTTCGCAGGGTGGGCCCGAGCCGGCAGATTCGCCACGAT
>JAKSCH010000201.1 GCA_022360695.1 Gemmatimonadota bacterium | reverse complement strand
CGTCCCGGGATCGGAAGACGACATGACGAGCGCGATCGAAGAGCAGGTCGAGCGGTTCGCGCCGGGCTTCCGCGACTGCATCGAGGCGCGGTCGGTCCTCTCTCCTGGCGACCTCGAGGCGCGAAACGCGAACCTCGTGGGCGGCGACGTGGGTGGGGGCGCGCTCACCCTCCGACGTGCGTTGGGACGTGCCGTTTCCTTCTCCCGGCCGTACGCGCTCCCGGCCCCGGGGCTGTTCCTGTGCTCCGCGGCGACGCCACCCGGTGCGGGGGTCCACGGGATGTGTGGGTACCACGCGGCGCGCGCGGCCCTGCGTCGCGTCTTCGGCATCGAGGTTCCACGCGATCCGATGCGTGTTTTCAGCTCCTCGGGGTCGGTGGCGTCCACGGTTGCGCGGACCTAGCGCGCTCCGGATCCTCTCGGGGTGACAAGGTCCAACCGAATCGGCCGACTGGCCGGCGTTCTCATCTTCGTGGTCATCCTCCTCCTGCCGGCTCCAGAGGGGCTGACTGCGGCCGCCTGGCGCACCGCCGCCGTAGCCGCCTGGATGGCCACCTGGTGGCTCAGCGAAGCGGTGCCCATCCCCGTGACGGCGCTCGTCCCGCTCGCGCTGCTCCCGCTGATGGGGGCAGGGGGGATCCGCGATGTCGCGGCTCCCTACGCGAACCCGGTGATCTTCCTGTTCATGGGCGGCTTCCTCGTCGCGCTCGCGATGGAGCGATCCGATCTCCACCGCCGCATCGCGCTCTTCGTCTTGTCGCGGGTCGGGGCGCGCCAGACGCACCTGATCGGCGGGTTCATGGCGGCCACGGCCTTCCTGAGCATGTGGGTCTCGAACACCGCCGTGACCTTGATGATGCTCCCGATCGCGCTCTCGGTCGTCCGGTTCGCCGAAGGTGGCCCCGAGGGGTCGGCGCCGGGGCGATTCGGGCTCGCGTTGATGTTGGGCGTGGCGTACGGCGCGAGCGTCGGCGGCGTCGGTACGCTGGTGGGGACGCCGCCCAACGCGTTCCTGGCCGGGTTCCTCGAGGAGACACACGGCATCGAGATCGGCTTCGCCGAGTGGCTCCGTCTGGGTCTGCCGCTCGTCACCGTCGCGTTGCCGCTCGTCTATCTCACGCTCACCCGGTTCGCCGTGCGAGTGACCCGGGCGGAGATCCCGGGCGTGGCGGAGTATCTCGACGCGGAGCTCGAGGAGCTCGGACCGGTCACCGCTGCTCAACGCCGCGTCGGGCTCGTGTTCGCCCTCGCCGCCGTGGCGTGGATCACGCGCCCGTTGCTCGAGCGCTGGGTTCCGGGGCTGAGCGACGCGGGGATCGGCATCGTCTGCGGACTCCTCCTGTTCCTCATCCCGTCGGGGGAGCGACGCGGGGCGCTCATGGACTGGGAGACCGCCGAGAAGCTCCCGTGGGGGCTCCTCATCCTGTTCGGGGGCGGGCTGAGCCTGGCGGCCGCCATCGACCGAACCGAGCTGAACGTCTGGCTCGGGAGTCTGGCCGCGGGGTTGGCCGACTGGCCTCCCGGACTGTTTCTGCTCCTGGTCGTGGTGCTCGTGGTGCTGCTCACCGAGATCACGAGCAACACCGCGACGTCCGCCGCGTTCCTCCCCGTGCTCGCGGCGGCGGCGATCGAGATCGGGTGGGACCCGCGCGCGCTGGTCGTCCCCGCCGCGCTCGCGGCGAGCTGCGCGTTCATGCTCCCGGTGGCGACGCCTCCGAACGCGATCGTGTATGGGAGCGGGATGGTGTCGATCCGCGAGATGGCTCGGGCCGGAATCTGGGTGAACGCGCTCATGACCATGCTGATCGCGGTCCTCGCCATGTGGTTGCTACCGACCGCGTTGGGCGTATCGATGCCTTGATCTCGGGTTTTCTTTCCTCGGCGGCGGCGCCCGGATAGTTTTCGCACCCTCTCACGGCGACCTGGCGGACGGCCGGGCGCGCCCGACCCGCATCTCGGGTCGGACGAAGGGACCCTCGAAACGGTGACTCGATGTTCGGTTCGGTGCGGTGGCGGTTGATTTGGATCGCCATCCTGGTCGCGCTCTGCGGTTGGGCGCTCGTGCCAAAGGAAAACGCGCGCGGCGAGACGGTGCCCGCTCTCAAGCGAGGGCTCGACCTCCAGGGGGGCATGCACCTCACCGTCGAAATCGACGACCCGGACAGCACGTTGGCGGGGCCCGAGCTGGACGACGCGCTGGAGCGCACGCTGACGACGGTCCGAAACCGCATCGACCAGTTCGGCGTGGAAGAGCCGAACATCCAACGCGTCGGCGACCGCATCTCGGTCGAGCTCGCCGGTCTCGACGACCCGGATCGCGCGGAAGCGCTGGTCACGACGACCGCGTTCATGGAGTTCAAGATCATCACCGATGGGTCGTCGTTCATCGATGTGCTCGATCGGATGGATCGCGCGATCGTGGCGGAGGTCGGCGCCGAGAATCTCGGGTCGACGACGCTGGAGGCGGAGCCCGAGACCGACCTGGGTGATCTGTTGGGCGCAGGGGCGGAGGTGGACTCGGTGACCGCCGTGCCGGACTCGGCCGCGACGAACGGCGAGCCGGACGGGGCGGCGACCGACACCGCGGGTGACGCCGCCTCGGATCCGGCTCCGGGCGCCGCATCCGACGTGCAAGCGCTTCGACCGCTCACGGCGTCGCTATTCCCGGGCAACACGCCCGGAGAGTATCTCGTCCAGCGCGAGAACCAGGAGACGGTCGCGGGCTGGCTCGAGCTCGACAGCGTCCAGGAGCTCATCCCCCGGGACGTCACCCTCCACTGGGGCGTCGAGGAGATGGGCGCGGGCGGGAACACGTACTTGCCTCTCTATGTGCTCGAGGCGGATCCGCTCATCACCGGAGATCTCCTCGAGGACGCGGGGCCGGCCACGCGGGACCCCACGTTCAATCAGCCGATCGTCCCGTTCCAGACGACGCGTCGCGGCGCCCGCGTGTTCGAGCGCGGCACATCGCGCAACGTCGGCAACAACATGGCCATCGTGTTGGACGAGCGCGTCCAGAGCTACGCGGTCATCCAGCAGATCCTGAGTCGACGCGCGCAGATCACCCTGACGCCCGGGACGCCGTTCCAGGAGGCGCAGGACCTGGCGCTCGTGCTGCGAGCCGGCGCGCTCCCGCAGCCGATCCGCGTCGTGGAGCGGAGGAGCGTCGGCGCGTCGCTCGGAGAGGATTCCGTGCGGCAGGGCACCATCGCGTTCGTGATCGGCATCGGCGCGGTGATCGTGCTGATGATCGGCTACTACCGGCTGGCCGGCGTGTTGGCGGTGGGCGCGCTCGCCGTGTACGTCGTGCTGATGCTCGGCGGTCTCGCGGGGCTACAGGCCACGCTCACGCTGCCGGGCATCGCGGGGCTCATCCTGTCGATCGGGATGGCGGTGGACGCGAACGTGCTCATCTTCGAGCGCATCCGAGAGGAGCTCTCGGGGGGCAAGACGCCGCGCACGGCGGTCGAGTCCGGGTTCGACAACGCGCTGTCCGCCATCGTCGACGCGAACCTCACGACGCTGATCACCGGCGTGATCCTGTTCCAGTTCGGTACGGGAGCCGTGCGCGGGTTCGCGGTGACGTTGTGTATCGGCATCCTCGCGTCGTTCTTCTCCGCGATCTACGTGACGCGAACGTTCTTCATGGTCTACCTCAACCGACGCGGCGCGAACGAGTCGGTGAGCATTTAGGGTCGAGATGCGGGTATTTCAGAACGCGAAGTTCCGGTTTCTTTCCGCGCGCCGTCGGGCGTACGTGGGCTCCGGCGTGCTGAGCGGCGTGGGGCTCGTCACGATCGCGGTGCGCGGCGGCCTGAACGCGGGCGTGGAGTTCACGGGCGGCGCGCAGGTCCAGGTCCAGTTCCACACGGAGG
>JAKSCH010000185.1 GCA_022360695.1 Gemmatimonadota bacterium | reverse complement strand
TACAACGGCTTCGCCGGCATGGCGGTGGAGGAGGAGCGGGCGCTGTCCGAGGCCTACCGCACGGTCCAGCGGGTGCGGCGGCCTGAGGGCCAGGGGCTCAACGACCTCTACGTGCGCTTCTTCCGCATGGCGGAGCGTCGCATCGCGGAGAAGACCGGGCGTGGCGTCGTCTGCTTCATTTCCAACTACTCATGGCTGGACGGGCTGTCCTTCACCGGGATGCGGAAGCGCTACCTCGACGCCTTCGACGCCATCCGCATCGACTGCCTCAACGGCGACAAGTACAAGACCGGCAAGACGACGCCGGAAGGCGCGCCCGATCCCAGCATCTTCTCCACACCCGAGGACGAGCCCCGCAACCAGGACCGGAAGCACCCACGAACGAATCCGCATCAGCCGTCTCCTCTCATTTGGTCACGCGCCGCGCGGAACTCGTTGCCTTCGCGCCAGTTCGGCCACGTGTCTTCCTGTGCCAATCGGTACCCAATCTCGAACAGGAGCCGAAGATCGTCTACCGCGCCGTCGAGATCCCAGGATTCGTCATACTCGTCGCGCGGCGTGTGGTAGCGTTCGGCCGTGTACTCGTCGCGCATGCGTCTTCCATACTCCGGTCCGTGCTCGACGTGATCGATCCCGCCGTCCGTGTAGAGCGCCGGCACCCCACGTTTGGCGAAGTTGAAGTGATCCGAACGAAAGAAGAAGCCCTTCTCCGGCTCGGGGTCGGGTCGGACGTCCCGCCCGTGGTCGGATGCCGCGTCCTCGAGGTAGTCGTCCAGCTCGGAGCTCCCCGACCCGATGACGGTGATATCGCGGACCGGACCGATCGTGTTGAGTCCATCCATGTTGATCGCGGCGACGGTCCCCTCGAGAGGGAAGATCGGTCGCTCGGTATAGTACGCCGATCCCAGCAGACCCTTCTCCTCCGCGGTCACCGCCAGGAACAACACCGATCGGGCCGGCGCGGGGTCGAGCTCCGCGAATGCCTCGGCGATCTCGAGCAGCCCTCCGGTGCCCGTCGCGTTGTCCAGCGCGCCGTTGTAGACCTGGTCGCCCTCGAGCGTCTCGTCGCGACCCAGGTGATCCCAGTGGGCCATGTACACGACGACCTCTTCGGGCCGCTCCGATCCTTCCACCAGCGCCACCACGTTGTTCGACGTCGAGCGCTCCACCCCGTTGCGGATCTCCACGCTCGCGGTCAGCCCGAGCGAGATGGGCTCGAAGTCCGGCTGCGCGGCGTCCTCCATCAGATCCTCGAGATCGAGATCGGCGTCCTCGAACAGGGCGTCCGCGGCGGCGCGCGTCAGCCAACCCTCGACGGCCGCGCGTGACAGGTTCGCGTCCACGGCGACGAGCCCGAGCTGCGGGCCGGACCAGCTGCTCGACACGACCTCCCAGGGGTATCCCGCCGGACCCGTGTCGTGGATGATGAGCGCGCCTTCCGCCCCTTGCCGGGCCGCCTCTTCGAACTTGTACGTCCAGCGGCCGTAGTACGTCATCGCGCGGCCGTCGAACCGCTCGTCGCCGGTGGCGTACCCCGGATCGTTCACCAGGATGATGACGGTCTTTCCCGCGACATCCAGATCCGCATAGTCGTCCCACCCGTACTCGGGCGCCACGATCCCGTAGCCGACGAAGACGAGCTCGGAGTCGCGCAGGGCCGTGCGATCGATCACCCGCTTGGTCCACGCCATGAAGTCGTCTCCATAGGCCAGCTCGTGGCCGGAACCTCCGTCCACGTACAGCATGGCGTCGGGGTCGGCCGTGATCGACACGAGCGGCACGGCTTGAACCCACTCCCCGTCGTTCGCGGGCGAGAGCCCGAGATCCGAGAACGCGTCGCGCAGGTATTCGACGGTCTTCCGCTCGCCGTCCGAAACGGGCGCGCGACCCTCGAACTCGTCGGACGCGAGCGTCCGTACGTGCTCGGCGAGACCGGCCGCGTCGATGACCTCGATGGCCGATCTCGGGGCCGACGTCTCCCCCCCACAACCCAGCGCCAGACCCGCCAGGCAGACACCCCGGGCGGATCGAGCGAGCACCGAGTCTCGCATATCCGACACCTTGAAGATCGCGGCACCGCTCGGGGTGGCGGCGGGTCGCCACATGCGGCGCGCGCACGAATTCGACGCTTCCCCCGGCGTCTCGAGCCCGCTGCGGCTCAATCTGGGGGTGCGCGGGCGGTTGACAAAACGGCGGCGCCCGGGATGTCCGTCTTCGAGCGCATCACCACTGATGACGGAAGCGCGAGGCGCGCCACGAGCCCGAGTTTGACAGACGCCGCACGGCGGGCACAGATCAACGGCGAAGCCGCGATCGTCGACGTGCCACCGTCGCTCGAGGGACTCGTGGCGAGGGACCGATGGCAACCCACGCCCGAGCCGGCGTTCGAGCTCGACGACTACCGGGGAGCGCTCGCATGACCGCTTCGACAACGCCGCCGACCAAGCCGGGATCCTCTTCTCCGCAGCCACCTACGTCCAGCAATCCGCTCGGCGTCATCGCGTTCTTCAGCCGCTGGCTGCTCGGCATCCTGCTGCTGATGGCGGGTTGGTTCAAAGTGTTCGAGATGGGTCCGCTCGAGCACGCTCGTGCGCTGTTCGTCGAGCCGTACGCCGACTCGTGGATCCCGTCGTCTTTGCTGTGGACGCTGGGCGCGACGATCCCCGTGTTCGAGCTGATCGCAGGCGTGGCGCTCGTCGTGGGCGTCGGGATCCGGGCCGTCTCGATCGCGGTCGGGCTGCTCCTGGTGATCGTCACCTACGGTCACGTGCTGCTCGAACCGTTCTACGACGTCACGACGCACGTCCTACCGCGGTTCGTCCTGCTCGCGGCGGTACTGGCGTGGGGCGAGCGCGATCGATGGCAGCTCGACCGGCTTCTCGCGGAGCGCCGCGCCGTCAAGCGGTGACCGCGACCTCGACCTTGCGATCCGTGTCCGCGAGGGTCGCGCCCTCTTCGGGCTTCGCCCGCGCGACCATCTCGGGCGCGTGGACGTCCCACCACTCGCGCGCGCGCTCCTGACTCCAGCTGGCGGGTAGCCGAATCGCCTGTAAGGCCTTGAGGACCTCCTCGGCGCTCTGGTACCGATCCTCCGGCTCCTTCTCGAGGAGCTTCATGATCAACCGGTCGAGCTCTTCGGGGACCTCCTGTTCCGCGACGGCGGAGGGCGGCTCGGGGATCGTCTTCACGTGGTCGATGATCAGATCGACGCTGGATGCGCCGGGAAACAGCGGCTTCCCCGTCAGCATCCAGTACGCGACGCCGCCCAGGTTGTAGAGGTCCGACCGCGCGTCGGCCTGACGCGCGCCGTACAGCGACTCCGGTGCGATGTAGCGGGGCGTCCCCAGCACGACCCCGGTCTTCGTGAGACCCGTCTCCTCGGAGTGTCTCACCTTCCGAGCCAGACCGAAGTCCAGGACCTTCACGAAATCGTAGAGCCCCCCCCGGTGCGTGATGAAGATGTTAGACGGCTTGATGTCCCGGTGCACGATCCCACGTCCGTGCGCCTCGCCCAGCGAGCCGCACACCTGCCGAAGGAAGTAGAGGACACGCTCGGGCGGCAGCGGCCCGAACTTCTCGATCATCGAATCGAGGTCCATGCCCTCGAGGTACTCCATCGCGTAGTAGAACGTGTCGTCGGCCGTGCGTCCGAAGTCGAAGATCGTGATCGTGTTCGGGTGCGTGAGCGAGGCCGAGAGCTGCACTTCGCGCTCGAATCGCGCGAGGCTCGACTCCGTCTGACCGTCGTCCTCGGAGCGTGACATCACCTTGATCGCCGTAGGACGACAGATCATGGCGTGGCGCGCTACGAACACCTGGCCCATCCCTCCGTGGCCGAGCTCCTTCTCGATCAGGTAGTTGCCGAGCCGCTCCGCCTTGTGCGCGCTCCGGTGCAGGTGGTGCAGCCGCGTGCTGATCACCGACGAGACCGCCGCGATCAAGACCACCCCGGTGATCCGCCACAGGTGCTCGAAAAGAGCCATTCGAGCGCCCAGGCCGGCCCAGTAGGCGCCGACCTCCGGGATGACGGCGGGCAGCACGAACTCGGCGACGAGCGACATCGCGACGGCGAGGCCACCCAGCCAATGCTGGACCCTCGGACACGGCAGAAAGGCGGCCGTGACGAACAGTAGCAGGGCCACCGGCAGGAAGGCTTCCCGCTGCGGGTAGAACGCGCCGACCGCCGGGATGACCATCGCGAGGTTCACCGCCACGACGATGAGCGCGATCCACTGAATCCGCTCGAGGGTCCGCTCGCCCCGGTGCACGAGCAACAACCCGATCGCGAACGTGAGCGGGTGAATGAGGTGCGTCGGCTCCCTCCACGGCACGAGCGGCGGCGCGATCGGCTCGAGCCCGTAGATCCGGTTGAAGACGAAGACGACGGAGGACGCGATCAGTCCGATCAGGAAGATGAGTCGAGTACGCCGCCAGAGGACGCCGGCCATCTCGCGGTCGAACGAGCCGCCATCGGTCGTCATTCCCGACATGGCCGGGACGCGGATCTTGGTTGGATTCGCCATCAGGATCACCTACGGGAAACGCGCGAGGCGGTTCGCCGTGAATCTACGGCTTTCGACCCCCGGTGTGTAAACGCCGGAGGGTTCCGAGCTCCGGCGCCGACCGGTCGTATGGGGCGCCTCGCGGCCCCCCGGCCCGGGAAAATGCGATAGCGAGCGCGACTCTGGCGCCCCCGGAGCCCTCGTGGCGAGTTTTCGACGCGGCTTCTTTCCCCAGGACGAGCGCATGCGACGAACCGAAGTCCTTTCGACCGGCTATCGGGTGCCCGATCGGGTCGTGACCAACGACGAGCTGGCGGTCGTGATGGACACGAGCGACGAGTGGATCCGACAACGCTCCGGGATCGTCGAGCGCCGCTGGGTCGAGTCGGGTGAGGCCGGGTCCGATCTCGGTGCCGCCGCCGCCGAGATGGCGCTGGATCGCGCCGGTCTCGCGGCGCGCGATCTCGACTGCCTCATCGTGGCCACGCTGTCGCCGGATCACTTCTTCCCGGGCACGGGCGTGTTCCTGCAACGCAAGCTCGGCATCGCCGACATCCCGTGTCTCGACGTGCGAAATCAGTGCAGCGGGTTTCTGTACGGGCTGTCCGTCGCGGACGCATGGATCCGGGTCGGACAGTACGAACGGGTTCTGTTGGTCGGTGCGGAGGTCCATTCGACGGGGCTTCACAAGAACGACGAAGGACGCGACACGGCGGTGTTGTTCGGAGATGGCGCGGGGGCGGTCGTGCTCGGACCCATCGAGAACGGGAGCGGGGCGGCGCCGGATCGCGGCGTGCTGTCCGTGCACATCCACGCCGATGGGACGCACGCGGAGAAGCTCTGGGTGGAGGCGCCCGCGTCCGCCTACGACACGCTGATCAGCCACGAGCACATCGATCGGGGGCTCACGCGGCCGGCCATGCAGGGGCGCGACGTGTTCAAGCACGCGGTGGCGCGGATGCCGGAGGCCGTCCACGAGGCGCTCGCCGTCCACGAGCTCTCGCTCGACGACATCGACATGCTGATCCCGCACCAGGCGAACCTTCGGATCTCGCAGGCCGTGCAAAGATCGCTGGGGCTGTCGGATGATCGGGTTTACAACAACATCCAGCGCTATGGAAACACGACGGCGGCGAGCATTCCGATCGCGCTGCACGAATGTGTCGAGGAGGGTCGACTCTCCGAGGGTGACCTGCTGTGTCTGACCGCGTTCGGGTCGGGATTTACGTGGGGGAGCGCCCTCATCCGTTGGTGACCGCGCTCACCAGTTCGCCAACATCGGAACGTACAGCAGCTGGCCACCGCGCTGAACGTGGAACACCAGCGCGTCGTCCGGCTCGAACTGCGTGAGCGCCAGCGTCAAGCTGGCCACGTCGCCGATCGGTTGACCGTTCATCGAGTAGATCACGTCGCCGGTCTTGAACGGGCTGTCGGTCCCGAGCGGCCCCTGCGTCAACGCGGCCACGACGACACCGCGCCGGCTGCGCGGATTCGACATGAACTGGACGACCCGTCGAAGATCCACCGCGAAGATGCCGAGCTGATTGATCAGGTTTCGATCCTCCTGGAGCGCGGCTTGTAGAGGATCCGGATAGCTGAGGCGCTCGCCGACCTGCACCTGCACCGCCAGCGGCGAGCCGTCGCGAAGGACCTCGATGTTCACGCGCGCTCCGGGCCCGTAGCGATACAGGTTCACGTCGAACTGCCGCGCGTTCTCCATCAGCTTGCCGTCCAGCCGCAGCACGAGATCGCCCGCCCGGAGACCCGCGCGGGCCGCGGGACCCGCGGGCGCGACATCGCTCAGGATGACACCCCAGGTCCGGACCAGATCGAGACCGGCGGCGAGCACCGGCGTGACGGTCTGCGTTCGGACGCCGATCGCGCCTCGACGCACGCGGCCGAACTCGCGGATGTCATCGTAGACGGCGCGGACGATGTTCGACGGGGCGGCGAACCCCAGCCCATCGCTGCCACCCGAGCGCGAGAAGATCAGCGTGTTGATCCCGACCAGCCGTCCGCTCGAATCGACCAGCGGCCCACCGCTGTTTCCGGGGTTCACGGCGGCGTCGGTCTGGATGTAGATCATCGGCGCCTCGGGCTCGAGCTGCCGGGCCACGGAGCTTACGACGCCCATCGAAACGGAATTCTCGAGCCCGAGCGGGCTCCCGAACGCGAAGACGAGCTCGCCCTGCTCGAGCAGGTCCGAGTCGCCGAACGGGACGTGAGGGAGGCCTTCGCGCTCGATCTTCAACACGGCCAGGTCCGTCTCGGCGTCCGACCCGACGAGCCGTGCCGTGACCAGCGGCTCCTGCGCCTTCAGGATCGATCGTCCGAGCGACTCGTCCACCGGCGTGGCGAGCGAGATGCGCACCGTGTTGGCGCCCTGGATCACGTGTTGGTTCGTGACGATGAATCCGGCCGGATCCACGATCACACCCGACCCGCTCGCACGCTGCGTCGCGATCACACCCTGACCCGACCCGCCATCACGTCGGATCGAGCGGCCGCTCGCAAAGATCTGTACGACCGCCGGGCTCACGGAGGCGGCGAGATCTTCGAAGGAGCTCGAGAGCTGACCGAGCGCCGTCGTGCGGCTGTCCTGTGCGCCCAGCGGGTCCGGGCCCGGACCGAGCGGGTCCACGGGCGACGCATCGAGCGCGAAGAGAAAGGTCGCGATCGCGGAGGCGAGGACAGGCCGACGGCCCTGTTTCGGCGGCATTCGAGAGTCTCCGGATCGTAGTTCCGTGTCGCCGCAAGATGCGTGAAACGCCGATTCGCGGCGAGCCGCGCCATCGGTGTGCAAACGGAGCGGCGACGGTCGTCCTACACCACGTGGGGCGGCAAAGATCGATCCCACGGGGAAAGCGGTCGGGGTCGTCCCGACGCGTCGAGCGCCGAACACGCGGCAGGATGGAGAGATAGAAGATGAAACGCTCTGGAATAGGTACCGCGATGGCCGTGGGGCTTCTGGCCCTACCGGGTGGGAACGAGGGGGTGGAGCGAAGCGCGACCGAGCGGCTCGTGCCGCCCGAGCCGGCCTCCGTCGAGAGCGCCTCGGACACCGTGCGAACCCGTAACGGGACACGCGTCCGGTCGTCGGGTCTCGATCGGGAATCCATGACGATCACCGTCTACAACCAGAACTTCGGGCTCGTCCGCGAGGTTCGGAGCGTACCGGTCGGCGTCGGACCCGTGGAGCTCGAGTACGGCGATGTCGCTTCGGCGATCCAGACGGAGACCGTGCACGTGCGGCCGCTGAGCGGCGGTTTTCGGCTGCTCGAACAGAACTACCAGTACGATCTGCTCAGCCCCCGGAAGCTTCTCGAGAAATACGTCGGGCGGACGGTGAACGTGTATCGGTACGACCCGGATACGAGACGGGAGGCCGCGGTCGAAGCGGAGGTCGTCGCCGTGAACGACGGGACCATCCTCCGCATCGGCGGCGAGATCACCTTCAATCACCCGGGCCGGATCGCGTTCCCGGAGCTGCCCGACGACCTGATCGCCGAGCCCACGCTCGTTTGGCTCGCGGACAGTCGCCGCGAGCGACAGCGGCTCGAGGTTTCGTACCTGACGAATCAGCTCGACTGGAAGTCGGACTACGTGATGGTGGTCAACGAGGATGATACGCGGGGTGACATCACGGGTTGGGTCACGCTCTCCAACGGCTCCGGCGCCACGTACGAGAACGCGCAGCTCAAGCTGGTCGCGGGGGATGTACAGCGCTTCCAGGATCGAGGCCGGATGATGGAGCTCGCGCAGCGTAGCGCGGCGATGGATGTGGCGAGCGAAGCGAGGCAGTTCTCCGAGGAGGGGTTCTTCGAGTACCACCTGTACACGATGGCTCGGCCCACCACGGTCCGGAACAACGAGCAGAAGCAGGTGACGCTGCTCGAAGCGGCCGACTTCGGTCTGACGAAGCGTCTGATCTTCCACGGCGCCGAGTATTACTACCGCGGTCGATACGGCGAGGTCGTGTCGAACCAGAAGGTCGACGTCACGCTCGAGTTCGACAACTCGGAGCGCAATCGCCTCGGGATGCCGCTACCGGCCGGCATAGTGCGCGTCTACAAGGAGGACGCGTCCGGCGCGCGGCAGTTCATCGGAGAGGATCGGATCGACCACACGCCACGCGACGAGCGGATCCGCATTCGCATGGGCGACGCCTTCGACGTCGTCGGCGATCGGCGGCAGATGGACTGGACGGCGCTGGGCTCGTGCGTATCGGAGTCGACGTGGGAGGTCGAGCTCCGCAACCGCAAAGACGACGACGTGGAAGTCGACGTGATCGAGCCGATCGGCGGCGACTGGGACATCGTGAGGTCGACGCATCGAGCCGAGACGCTCGATGCGCACACGTTCAGGTTCCGGGTCGACGTCCCCGCTCGCGGTGAGACGACGATCGAGTATCGCGCGCGCGTCCGTTGGTGCTGAGGCCGACGAGCTCGTAGACGTTGAGACGGTGCGGCGCCCGGGTCGGAATCCCCGACTCGGGCGCTCGTCGCGTGACGGCGGGTCACCGGGTCCTCAGTAGCGCGCGTCCGCCGGCCGGGTCGCTTGGTGCACGTAGCCGCCGACGAGCGCCGCGAGACCCGTCTCGACCAGGCCCCACGCGAGCACGAAGCCGAGGACGGTGCGTGGCATGAGATCGAGTGCGATCGTGAACCCCGCCATGGGTCCGTAGAGCAGAAGCCATACGGCGCAGCCCACGCGAAATGCGGTTCGCCGCGTGGACCGTAGCCGGAACCGAGCGGCCGCGTAGAGCCAAGCGGTGACGAAGCCCGTGGCGAACCGAGTCGCCACGAGCGCCACGAGACCCTGGAGCCCGAAATTCAGGCCTCGGATGAAGGGGCCCGCGGTCTCGGGGAAGACCCGCACGAGAACTTCGGGCAGCCCGAAACCACCGAACAGGAAAACGACGCCGGCCGCGAGGCCGGCGTAGACCAAGCGGCTCGCGTTCAGTCGTCCTCTTCTCTTTCAACCACGATCGAGCAGTTCGTGACCAGCGCGGCGATCGCGCCGATGGCCGCCCATGCCGGCAGCAACAACGTTCCCACGACGCCGATGGTGAGCGGAATCTCGATCAGCTCCTTGCCGTCTTCATTGCGGATGCTGATGCGCCGGACGTTCCCCTCGTGGATGATCTCCTTGATCTTCCCCACGAGGTTCTCGCCTC